>NZ_JABAEE010000036.1:0-62305 GCF_023701885.1 Pseudomonas sp. CG7
TTTGCCGCCCAATCAGTACGAGCGGCAAACAGCCTGAAAACACCGATTGAGGTGTCCGGAAAAAGTTGACCACCTCAGTCGGACTTGCCGGCCTCATCGCGGGCAAGCCCGGCTCCCACAGGGATCGGTGGCGTACACCAATTTCGGGTACACCGCAGCCCCCTTGTGGGAGCGAGCTTGCTCGCGATGGCGGTGGTTCAGTCACATGGATGTTGGACTTGCCGGCCTCATCGCGGGCAAGCCAATCAAAGCGCCATCGCCACAGCCTGACCAACCTCCTGAGTAGAACCCTGCCCGCCCAGATCAGGCGTAATCGGCCCCTCGGCAATAACCTGCTCGATAGCCCTGAGAATCCCATCATGAGCCGCACGATAACGCTCATCGCCATTGCCAAGGAAATCCAGCATCAAGGCCCCAGACCAAATCATCGCAATCGGATTAGCGATGTTCCGTCCATAGATATCCGGCGCCGAACCATGAACCGGTTCAAACAGCGAAGGAAAACGTCGCTCCGGGTCGAGATTGGCCGAGGGGGCGATGCCGATGGTGCCAGCGCAGGCCGGCCCGAGGTCGGACAGGATGTCGCCGAACAGGTTCGACGCCACGACCACATCGAAACGATCAGGCTGAAGCACGAAGCGCGCACACAGGATGTCGATGTGTTGCTTGTCCCAGGTGACGTCCGGGTACTGCTGCGCCATGAGGGCTGTGCGTTCGTCCCAGTACGGCATGCTGATGGAAATGCCGTTGGACTTGGTCGCTGCGGTCAGGCGCTTGCGCGGCCGGGTCTGAGCCAGGTCGAAGGCGAACTTGAGAATCCGGTCCACGCCACGGCGGGTGAACACCGACTCCTGCAGCACGAACTCGTGCTCGGTGCCTTCGAACATCTTGCCGCCAATCGAGGAATATTCGCCCTCGGTGTTTTCGCGAATCACCACGAAATCGATGTCCCCGGCTTCGCGCCCTGCCAACGGGCACGGCACACCGGGAAACAATCGCACCGGACGGATATTCACGTACTGGTCGAAGTCCCGACGAAACTTCAACAGCGAACCCCACAGGGAAATATGATCCGGCACCTTGTCCGGCCAGCCCACGGCGCCAAAATAAATCGCGTCGAAGTCCTTGAGCTGCTCGAACCAGTCGTCGGGCATCATCTGCCCGTGTTCCAGGTAATAATCGCAGTTGGCCCAGTCGAGCACTTCAATGCTCAAATCCAATTGCCATTTCTTCGCGGCCTGCTCCAATACCCGCAGCCCTTGTGGCAAGACTTCCTTGCCAATGCCGTCGCCGGCAATCGCGGCGATTCTGAATGGTTTGCTCATCAACCGTGCCTCCTCTCTTCAAACGCTGACCGGGTCACAACCCACCCATGTGGAAGGCTTTGACTTCAAGGAATTCGTCCAGGCCGTACTTGCTGCCTTCACGCCCCAGGCCGGATTGCTTGATCCCGCCAAAGGGCGCGACGTCCATGGAAATGAGCCCGGTATTGAGACCGATCATGCCAAACTCCAACGCCTCGCCGAACCGCCATGAGCGGCGCAGGTCCTGGGTGAAGAAATACGCGGCCAGGCCATAAGGCGTTGCGTTGGCCGAGGCCAGCGCCTCTTCTTCCGTGCGAAAGCGCAGCAGCGGTGCCACTGGGCCGAAGGTTTCTTCGTTGGCCAGCAGCATCCCGGCATGGGTTTCGCCGAGCACCGTCGGCTGGACGAACTGGCTGCCGCCCTGGGGGATCTCACCACAGAGTAGACGCGCGCCCTGGCTCAACGCCTCGTCGATGTGTCGAGCGACCTTACTGACCGCCGCCGCATTGATCAGGGGACCTATGTTTACGCCGTCCTGCAGGCCATCGCCGACCTTGAGCTTGCCCACCTCCTCCACCAGGCGCTGGGCGAAGCGCTCGTAGATCCCATCCTGCACCAGGATTCGGTTGGCGCAGACGCAGGTCTGTCCCGCGTTGCGGAATTTGCTGAGCATGATGCCGGTCACCGCCTGTTCCAGGTCGGCGTCGTCGAACACGATGAATGGCGCGTTACCGCCCAGTTCCAGGCTCAAGCGCTTGATATGTTCCGAGCTCTGGCGCATCAGCAGTCGACCAACCGCGGTGGAACCGGTGAAGGACAGCTTGCGCACCGTTGGGTTACCGGTCAGCTCTTCACCGATGCCGACAGGCATGCCAGTGACGACATTGAACACCCCGGCGGGAATGCCGACCCGCTCGGCCAGCACGGCCAGGGCCAAGGCCGACAGTGGGGTCAGGTCCGACGGTTTGACCACGATCGTGCAACCGGCGGCCAAGGCCGGCGCGCACTTGCGGGTGATCATCGCGTTGGGGAAGTTCCACGGGGTGATCGCGGCGCAAACGCCGACCGGTTGCTTGAGGGTCAGCAAGCGGCGGTCACCGCTGGGGGCCTGGATGGTTTCGCCGTAGACCCGTCGGGCTTCTTCGGCAACCCATTTGACGAAGCTGGCACCGTAGCGAATCTCGCCCTGGGCTTCCGTCAGCGGCTTGCCCTGTTCGCAGGTCAGGATCAACGCCAGGTCGTCCAGGTTGTCGATCATGGCCTGATACCAACGATCCAGCAGCGCCGCCCGTTCTGCTGCCGGACGTGCACGCCAGGCCGGCCAGGCACGGTCGGCGGCTTCGACGGCGCGCCGGGTTTCGCTGCCTTGTATTGCCGGTACCCGGGCGAGCACTTCGCCGGTGGCCGGGTTGATGACGTCCAGGGTCGCGGCGTTATCGGCACCGACCCACTGACCGTCGATGTAAGCGAGTTCCACCAGCAGGCTGGGGTCTTTCAGGCGAGTCTTGAGCATGGCGTGGAGTCCTGTTCTGAGACAGTCTCCAGTCTATTGAGTCGCCATGGATGAGGATGCTGAAAACGCCGGTCCTACAGCCGTCGAATGCTGAAAATCAGTCTTCGACGGCAGGCTTTACCGTGACGCGATCAAACGCGCATCGAGCCCAACAGCCCCTGCAGAAAACGCTCGCCAGCGACGAGCTGGCTGATCTCGATGAACTCGTCAGGCTTGTGCGCCTGTTCTATCGAGCCTGGACCGCAGACCACCACCGGCACGTCCAAACGTTGCTTGAACAACCCGCCCTCGGTGCCGAACGAGACTTTGGCGGTGCCGGTGTCCGGGGCGGCAAAGTCTTTCAGGAAACGCACCGCTTCGATGCTCGGATGGGTGTCGAGGCCCGGGTAGACATTCAAGGTCTCGATTTCGATGGCGGCCACGCTGGAAAGCTTCTTGGCTTCGCTCACGATCAGTTCGGCTCGCTCGCGCATCTGTTCGAGGAATCCGTCCAGGTCGTCCGCCGGCAGGTTACGCACCTCGAAATCCAGGGTGCACAGATTGGGCACGATGTTCAGCGCCTTGCCGCCGACAATCTGGCCAACATGCACCGTACTGTAGGGCACGTCGTAATCGGTATCCCGTGCCCCCTGCTCTTGCAACTGCTGCTGGCTCTGGCGCAGCGCGGCGATGAAATCGCAGGCCACATGAATCGCATTGACCGAACGCGGTGCGAGTGAAGAATGCGCTTCCAGGCCGCGACAGTAGGTGCGGTAGGAACCCTTGCCCTTGTGCCCGAGCACGAACTGCATATTGGTCGGCTCGCCGATGACGCACAGAAACGGCCGAACCGGTGCCAGGTGCAGCACATCGAGCAAACGACGCACCCCCACGCACCCGATCTCTTCGTCATGGGACAACGCCAGTTGCAATGGCCGGCTCAATGGCTGTTCGCTGGCATCGAGCATGGCGTCGGTGGCCAGTGCGATAAAACCCTTCATGTCGCACCTGCCCCGACCATAGATCCGCCCGTCCCGCACCGTCGCCTCAAACGCCGGGACAGTCCAGGCCTGCCCCGCCGCCGGCCCCACGTCGGTATGACCGGACAGGAGGACCCCCGGCACGTCCCGGGGTCCGGTGCTGGCAAACAGATTGGCTTTCTGGCCGCTTTCATCCTGGACGATCAGCGACTCGATGCCCTTGGTCAGCAGCAGATCGCGTACATACTCGATCAAGGCCATGTTCGATTCCGAAGAGACGGTATCGAAGGCCATCAGCCGCTTGAGAATCTCCAATACACGGGGTTTCATGCGTACGCCGCCACGGTCAGGTTGTTCGATTGCTGGGTTTTCATCAGTTCGGCGCTGTCGTGATGGCAGAGGATTTCGCTGCCGCCGACAATCATCCGCCGCTGCGGCGCGACGCAATTGCACAGCCCGTCTACCCGTACCGGGCAGCGACTGAGGAAGGTACACAGCCCGGGCACGTTGGCTTTCGGGCCAACGGGCGGCAGCGTCTGGCAGGTCGTTGCCCCGCAGGTTTCCAGCCAGCCCTGGCGCAGCTCCGGTACGGAATGAATCAACAGGTCGGTATACGGATGGAACGGCGCCTCGGCATAGGATTGGCGGCTACCGGCCTGGACCTTGTGTCCGCTGTACATGACCACGATGTCGTCGCACAAGGCGCGCACGGTGGAGATGTCGTGGCTGATGAACAGATAGGACACTCCCAGTTGCTGGCGCAGGTCGCGCAGCAGTTCGAGAATCGCCGCGCCGACCACGGTATCCAGCGCCGAGGTCACTTCGTCGCAGAGGATCAGGTCCGGCTTGGCCGCCAAGGCCCGGGCCAGGTTGACCCGTTGCTTCTGGCCGCCGGACAGTTCGTTCGGGCGTCGGTCCGCCATCGTGCGCGGCAAACGCACCAGGTCCAGTAATTCGCCGATACGCTCGCGCAACGCCGCGCCCTTGAGGCCGAAGTACATCTTCAGCGGACGGCTCAGGATCGTGCTGACGCTGTGCATCGGGTTGAGGGCCGTGTCGGCATTCTGGAAGACCATTTGAATGCGTCGGAACTGTTCGTGGGTGCGCGACGACAGGCTGCCCCCCAGGGGCTGGCCATCAAAGGTCAGCCCGCCAAGGGCCGGCACCAGCAATCCGGCCACGACCCGTGCCAGGGTCGATTTGCCAGAGCCCGACTCGCCAATGACGCCAATGGCCTGGCCTCGGCGAACCGTCAGGTCGATGTCTTCCAGCACCCGAATCGCTGGCATGCCCTGGGCATTCTTGTTGCCGTAGCCGGCGGTCAGCCCTTGGATGGTCAGCAGTGGCGTGTCCTGGGCGATGTCGCTCGGTGGGCGGATCGTCGTGTCCGGCCGCGCCGCCGCCAACAAGCTGCGGGTGTATTCGTGGGCCGGCCCCTTGAGCAAAGGCGCCGTGGCGCTGTGCTCGAAGATTTCGCCGCCATTGAGCACGACGATCTGGTCAGCCATCTGCGCCACCACCGCGAGGTCGTGGGACACATAGACGGCCGTGGCCCCCCGTTCACGCACCACCCGTTTGAAGGCTCGCAGCACATCGATCTGGGTCGTCACATCCAGGGCCGTGGTCGGCTCGTCGAGCACCACCAGCAACGGATCGCTGATCAGCGCCATGGCCGCCATCACCCGTTGCAGTTGTCCGCCGGACACCTGGTGGGGATAGCGCTGGCCGATGCGCTCAGGGTCTGGCAAGGCCAGGTCGCGGAACAACTCGATGGCCTTGGCCTCAAGCACGGCCCGGCTACCCAAGTCATGGATCAGCGCGCCCTCCACCACTTGATCGAGCAGTTTTTTCGCCGGGTTGAACGCCGCGGCGGCGCTTTGGGCGATATAGGACACCCGATTGCCGCGCAACTTCTGCAACTGGCTTTCGCCCAACGCCAGCATGTCATGCTCGCCGATTTGCACGACGCCACCCGCCAGCCGACACCCGCGTCGGGCATAACCGAGCAGCGCCAGGGCGATGGTGGTCTTGCCGGAACCGGACTCGCCGATCAACGCCAGCACTTCGCCTTTTTGCAGGGAGAAGCTGACGCCCTTGACGATGTCCACCTCACCACGCTCGCCACAGGCGACCACGCGCAGGTCCTGTACTCGAATCAACTCGCTCATTTCAATGACCTCCCGAACGTCGGCTACGTCGCGACGACAACCGGTCGATGAACAGATTCACGCCGATGGTCAGGGTGCCGATGGCCAGTGCTGGAATCACGATGGCCGGTGCCCCTTGATTGAGCCCACCGATGTTCTCGCGCACCAGCGAGCCCAGGTCGGCATCTGGCGGTTGCACGCCCCGCCCCAGGAAACTCATGCCACTGAGCAGCAGCACGATGAAACCAAAGCGCAGGCCCAGGTCCGCCAACACCGGGTTGAGGATGTTCGGCAGGATTTCCACGCAGGCGATGTACAGCCGACGCTCGCCCCGGGTACGGGCCACTTGCACGTATTCCAGGGCCTCGATATTCACCGCCATGCTGCGGGCGATGCGGAACGCGCCGGGGGTGTAGCTCAACACCGCCGTGCAGATCAGCAAGGTGACCGAAGAGCCGAAGGCCGAAACCATGATCAGCGCGAGCATCTTGCTGGGGATCGAAATGAACGCATCCATCAGGCGACTGATCAACTCATCCAGCCATTTCGGCGACACCACCGACAGCAGTGCCAGGCTGGTCCCCAGGGTGCTGGACAACACCGCGGCCACCAACGCCAGGCCGACGGTGAAGCGCGCGCCGACGAGGATCCGGCTGAGCATGTCGCGGCCCAGGTAATCGGTGCCGAACGGGTACGTTGCGCTGAGGCTGTCGAACACGTTGTCGGAGACCACCTCCCCCACCGGATGTGGCGCCAGCCACGGGCCGAAGATGGCCACCAGCAACCAGATCACACACATCGCAGCACCGACCAGCCCCAGCCAGGACTTGGCGTGGGCATCTTTGCCCAACCCCAGCGCAACGGCCGCCGTCGGGGACTTCACAATGAGATTGTTCATTGGTTTCTCAGCCTCGGATTGGACAGTATCGCGCACAGGTCGGCAATCAAGACCAATGCCAGGTACGCCGTACAAAACAACATGGTGCAGGCCTGGACCAGGGCCATGTCGCGGTTGGTCACGGCATCGACCATCAGGCTGGCGATGCCGGGATAGTTGAAGATCGTTTCGACGATCACCACCCCGCCCAACAAGTAGGACAGGCTCAGGGCGATGGCATTGGCGATGGGGCCGATGGCATTGGGCAAGGCATGCCGAAGTACGATGCGGATATTGCTCACGCCTTTGAGCCGGGCCATTTCCACGTAAGGGCTGTCGAGCTGATCGATCACCGCCGCCCGGGTCATGCGCGACATTTGCGCGACAATCACGCAACACAGCGTCATGACCGGCAATGCGTAGGTGCGCATGAATTGCCAGGGTGAGGTGATGTCACTGGCGTAGGACAGCGCCGACAACCAGCCCAGGTTCACCGCGAAGATCAGCACCGCCAAGGTGGCGACCAGGAATTCCGGCACCGCCACCATGGTCAAGGTGAAGAAACTCAGGAAGCTGTCGATGCGCCCGCCCCGGCCCATAGCCGAGCCGATGCCCAGGGCCAAGGCCACAGGCACCGACACCAACGCGGTGGCAGCCGCCAGCATCAACGTGTTGGGGACCCGGCCGGCCATCAGATCGATGACCGGCATGGCGTTGGACATCGACATGCCCAGGTCACCGCTGAGCAGGCTCGTCAGCCAGTGCAGATAACGCAACACACCGGGCTGGTCCAAACCCATTTTCGTCCGCAGGGCCGCCACTTGTTCTGGCGTGGCGAACTGCCCCAGCGCCTGTTGCGCCGCGTCTCCCGGCAGTACCGCCGTGATGGCGAATACCACCATGGAGACAATCAACAAGGTCACGACCGCCGCCCCCAGGCGGCGGCCAATCAACCAGAGTGTGTTGCTGTTCATCATCCGACCCTCATGCAATATGGCCAAAACCCGACGTTCATCAAGCGTCCAGCCAGACTTGCTCGGCAAACATGTAGCCCATGAAACCGCCCAGGGGGTTGGCGCCGTAGCCCTTGACTCGCTGATCGGCACCGTCGATGTTGCTGATGAACACCGGGACGCCAATACCACAGTGCTCATGCACCAGCACTTGCATGTCGCCGTACATCTTGCCGCGCTTGGCCTCGTCGGTTTCACCGCGGGCCTGGATCAACAGCTGGTCGAACTGTTCGTTTTTCCAGCCGGACTCATTCCACGGCGCACTCGACTGGAAGAACTGCGAGAACAGCATGTCGGCATTCGGCCGTGGGTTGATGTTGCCACAGCTCAGCGGGTGCTTGGCCCAGTGGTTGGACCAATAGCCATCGCTCGGCAGGCGGTTGACGTTGAGCTTGAGCCCGGCCTCTTTGGCGGACTGCTGCAGCAACACCGCGACGTCCACCGAGCCGGTCGCCGCTGGCGAGCACATCAGCGGCATGCTGATGTCTGCCATGCCGGCCTTCTTGAGCAGGAACTTGGCCTGTTCCGGATCGTAGGCCCGTTGTGGCAACTCGGCGTTGTAGAAGCGTGCGCCGGGGGCGATCGGATGGTCGTTGCCGACCCTGGCGTACCCCCGGAAGATCGCCGACTTGATCTGTTCCCGATCCAGCAGCAGCTTCATGGCCTGGGTGAATTCCGGGCTTTTGCCAGGCATCTGGTCCTGACGAATGATCAAGTCAGTGTAGTTGCCCGACGGTGAGTCGATGACCTGGTGCTTGGCGCTGGCCTTGATGCGAGTGGTCGAACGCGGGTTGACCTCGTTGACGATGTGCACGTCCCCCGACAACAGGGCGTTGATCCGCGACGATTCGTCGGCGATGCCGATGAATTCGATTTCGTCCAGGTACGGCAAGCCGGGTTTCCAGTAATTGGTATTGCGAACGCCAATGGAACGCACCCCAGGCTTGAACTCCTAGACCTTGAACGGACCGGTACCGACGCCCTGGCTGAAATCGCTGGTGCCTTCGGGAACGATCAGCATGTGAGAAACGGCAAGCACCGACGGCAATTCAGCGTTGGGGCCGGTCAACTGTATCTGCACTTCATGGGTGCCGACGGCTTTGACGTCGGCGATCTGCGACGCCAGCGGCAAGACCTTGGAGCCGGTGATCGGGTCCTTGTGCCGCAACAACGAAAACACCACGTCGGCGGCGGTCAGTGCCTTGCCATTGTGGAAGGTCACTTCCTTGCGCAGGCTGATCACCCAGAGCGTGGCGTCGGTGGTTTCGATACGCTCGGCCAGTTCCAGTTGCGGCACCATGTGGCTGTCGAAACGCGTCAGCCCGTTATAGAACATGTAATGGCGCACATAGTCGGTGGACGACGAACCTTTGGCCGGGTCCAAGGTGTCGGCGGTGGAACTGGTCGAGCCTGCGACACGGATGCGACCGCCAGGCTTGCCTTTGCCAGGGGTTGCGGCCTGCTCATCGGCGAACAACTTGCCGGCGGCGCCGAACAGGCTACCCGCGCCCGCCACCGTCACCCCGGCCAATCCGAGCATTTGCAAAGCATTGCGGCGCGACATGCCGCGATTGAGCCCTTCGAAGATGCGCAGACTTTCCGTACCTGTTATCAGCTGGGTGTCGATACTGTTTTTCTTGTCAGTCATGTCAGTTCTACCTTTCGGAAGTGATAAGGCTCGATGGCTCGCGATTAACGCAATGTGTTGAAACGTGAAGCGTCCCCCGCAACTCAATGCAAATAGTCTTGAAGGCGGTAATACGCACCGACCAGGGGCAGGAACCAAGGCTTGCCAAAATGTCCGGGGATGGCTGGCCAATCGAGCTCGCGCCAAGGGTTGGCCTCGACCTTGCCGGCCATGACGTCGGCCATGACCTGGCCCATGTGCACCGACATCTGCACGCCATGGCCGCTGTAGCCCATGGAGTGATAGATGCCACCGTGCTGGCCGGCCCGGGGCAGTCGGTCGGACGTCATGTCCACCAGTCCCCCCCAGCAATAATCGACCTTCACGGGAGCCAACTGCGGGAACATCTGCACCATCGCCGCATGCAGGACTTTGCCGCTCTTGGCATCCGACTCGCTGTCAGACATGGCGAACCGCGCACGCCCGCCAAACAGCAGGCGGTTGTCCGGTGTCAGGCGAAAGTAGTTGCCGATCATGCGGCTGGTGACATAGGAGCGATGGGCCGGCAGCAAGTTGTCGATCAGCGCCTGGGGCAACACCTCGGTGGCGATTACGAAACAGCCCACGGGCACGATCCGCCGCCGATACCAGCCCAATCCACCCTGCTGGGAGGTGCCAGTGGCCAGCAGGACCTGCGTGGCGTGGAGCGAACCCTTGGTGGTATTGACCCGATAGCCACCGGCGCTGGCTTTCCAGTCCGTGACGGACACGCCCTGGAAGCTCAACGCGCCGTGACGGGCTGCGGCTTCGGCCAACCCGCCCCCGTCGCGCCCGGCATGCATCTGCACGCCGTTGCGTTGCAGTAAGCCACCGTGGAACTGGGCCGAATTGACTTCAGCGCGGGTCTCCTGGGCAGACAGCAACTCGACCTCGGTATCGACCTCCCGCCGGATCAATTCGCAGGTGCGCGCCAAGCCTTCGTAATGCAGCGGCTTGGCCGCCAGCTTGAGCTTGCCATTGCGCTTGAGGTCGCAGGCAATTTGCTCCTGCTCCACCAGCGAGACAACGCTTTGCACGGCGCTTTCATAGGCCTGGTAATAGGCGCGTGCTTTATCGGCGCCGAGACTGGCGCTCAGTGCCGCGTAGTCCTGGGCAACGCCGGTATTACATTGGCCGCCATTGCGCCCCGAGGCTTCGCCAATGACCCGCCCGCCTTCCAGCACCGCCACATTGGCGCCCTTCAAGGCCAGGGCCCGGGCCGCGGCCAGGCCAGTGAAACCACCCCCGACGATGGCCACATCGACCTGCCCGGGCAACGCACCGAGCTGGGCACCGGTGAATGCCGGTGCGGTATCGAGCCAGTAAGACTCACTGCCCATGTCTAACCCCTTATGCCTTGAAGAGTGCCAAGAGACTCAGAGACCGACCAGACCGGCCAATCCGCCGATGTCCGGGATCTGGTGGTAGCTGTAGCCCACGTTCCCAGGCAGTTCATGACCGCGAGCCACGAACGCTTTGTTTTTGATCTTCATGTCGTCGGCTGGCATCAGGTCATAACGGAAGCTCGAGGACACGTGCAGCACATCTTCCGGCCCGCAGCCGAGGTTATCGAGCATGAACTCGAAGGCGGCCAGGCGCGGCTTGTAGGCTTGGGCTTGTTGAGCCGTGAAGACTTTATGGAAAGGCGCGCCGAGCTTGTCGACGTTGGACATGATCTGCTCGTCCATCGCGTTGGAGAAAATCACCAGGGGGATCTTGTCGGCGATTTTCGACAGGCCTGCCGGTACATCAGCATGGGGGCCCCAGGTCGGTACGGCATCGTAGTAGAGCTGGCCTTCGCCTTTGTATTCGACGCCCCAGCGTTTGCAGACACGGGACAAGGCAGTCTTGAGGATTTCATCATATGGCCGCCAGTCACCCATCACCTGGTCCAGGCGATAGGCCGAGAAATCCTTGACGAACTGGTCCATCTGCTCGGCAGGGACCCGATCGGCGAACAGCTCGCGCGTCATGGTGCCCATCTGGAAGTTGGTCAACGTGCCGTAGCAGTCAAAGGTAATGAACTTGGGGCGAAGGAAGCTCATGAGTGCAGTCCTGAGTGATGGTTGAGGTCATGAGGGGCAAGCAGTTGCGCCGTTCTGGAAGCCTGGGTGCAACGCTGCATCACGGATTTATTACAGCATCATGAGACCGTGCATAAACCGTTAAAAGTATAGGTCGCTTGGCACAAACCACCGTTTTTCGGGGCCTGCTCAGCAGACTGTGCGGGATGCGCCAAGCGCGGGCATTTGCGCCGTTTTCAAGGGATTTACGGGCGCAAATGGTGCGCAAAAAAACACGTGAACCGCTGTGTGCGGCAGAATCTACGCCCGCACTGCCCCTGCAAGAACGAGAACGGGCGCATCCCTTTCAGGAGGCGCCCGTTCATGGTGTCGTGGCTTGGAGATCCTTTGCTCAGAACTCCGCCACCTTGCCCCAGGACGAAGATTGGAAACGGTCCGGGTGATAAGGCCGCGGATCGACCAGTGGGGTCATGTCACAGATGATGTCGGCGATCAAGTGGCCCGCCCCCGGGCCGATGCCGAAGCCATGACCACTGAACCCCGCCGCCAGCACCAGGCCAGGTAGGCTGGCCATCTCGCCGATGCCGGGGACGCCGTCCGGCGTGCTGTCCACATAACCTGCCCAGGCTGCGGTGACCGACGACGCCTTCAGCGCCGGGATCAGGTCTACCGCGCGCTTGTAAGTCAACTCAACCGTCGAGGCGTCTGCTTTCGGATCCAGGATTCGCATGCGCTCCATCGGCGTTGGCTGGTCCAGCCGCCAGCGGCCCAAGCCTTCGTGTCCCGACTGGAAACCCTCCAGGCCACCGGGAGCCAGCTTGCGCCACCTGCGCTGAAACATTGGCAGGAACTGCGGGGCGAACCGCAGCAGTTGCAAGGTCGGGTCGACGCGCCCTCTGCCGCTGATGGCCAACGTCATCCCGCCATCGGCGCGACGGGTCATGGAGATTTCATCCGTATGGAGCGCATCCGGTATTTCTTTGGCGCCCTTGGACACCGACAGGATCGTTTGACGAATGGACGCCTGGGGAAAGCGAATGCCGTACTGCCGGCAGAAAGAGGAGGCCCAGGCGCCACCGGCGAGCACCGCGAGCTGGGTGCGAATGGTGCCCTTCTCGGTGACGACGGCCGACAACCGACCGCCTTCTGTCTCGAGGCCACGTGCGGCGCAGCCCTGGTGCACGGTGCCGCCCAGCTTGATGATGGCCCGCGCCACCGCCGGCGCGGCACGGGATGGGTCTGCTGTACCGTCGGTTGGTGAAAAGACCCCGCCTTTCCATGGCTTGCCGGTCACCCGACCCTGTTCGGCGGCCTGCTCCGCCGTCAGCATATGGGTTTCCACATTGACGGTACGGGCGAACTCACCCCATTTTGCCCAACCGGCCAGCTCTTTCTCGTTGTTGCTCAGATAGAGCAGGCCACATCTCCTGAATCCGGTGTCTTCCCCAGTCTCTGCGGCGAACTGCTCCCACAGATCCAGGCTCTTGGTCGACAGCGGCAACTCGCGGGCGTCTCGGTTCTGCTGGCGGCACCAGCCCCAGTTGCGACTCGATTGCTCTGCCCCTACGCGGCCTTTTTCCACCAGTGCGACCTTCATGCCGCGCTTGGCCAGGTAATAGGCCGTGAAGGTCCCGATAATGCCGCCGCCGATCACGACAACGTCAGCGTGTATCGGAAGTTCAGAATGCGTCTCTACGGAGATTAACGGTGCTGGCATTTTCAGGATGTCCATTGAGGGCCGGGGGCGTTTAAAAAAGCATCTTCTTCAGCCGGTCGGGTGCATCGGGCTTGTACTGAGGATGTATGACCAGGGCAAGCCGCTACTCCGTTCTGGAAGCATCAGTGCCATGCTGAATCTGGTGTTTATTACAACACCAAGAAACCGTGCATAAACGGTTAAAAGTATAGGTCGGCTGGTACAAAGCACCGTTTTGCGGGATGTGTTCAGCAGACTTTGCGGGGAGGCTTTTGGATTTGTTCCTTTGGAGACGTGGTTGCGTGTGTATATCCGTTGCTGCGGTAACGGCCACTTAGGGTTCCGCCCTGACGGCGGGTCACTTTTGGAAGAATATCCAACATCTTCATTGACTGAACCACCGCTATCGCGAGCAAGCTCGCTCCCACATTCGGTCTTCAGTGGCCCCAGAATTTATATCCAACACAGACCCCCTGTGGGAGCGAGCTTGCTCGCGAAGAGGCCGGCACCTCCAACATCACCGCAAACTGACACACCGCCTTCGCGAGCAGGCTCGCTCCCACAGGAGGAACGCGGTCCCACCAAGAACCAGGTTGGCTATCAGCCCGCCTCGCGGTGGACTTCGCTGCTCACCCTTTCATGCCTCTTCCAAAGTGACGATCAGGCGGGGGCAAGCTCCCTCGCCACACGCTAATGACCAGTTAAACAGGCAGATACGGCAGATTCTCCTTTGCGCCCTTGAAGAACGGCATATTTTCTCCGGGCTGCTTTGTTAGCTTATTAAGCAGACTCGACATGCTGCTTTAAAGGACCGCCTGGATGACTACCCAATCTTCAAATCGCTACAGCGTTGATCCGCAAACCGCCCATCTGTTCTACATCAATGGCGGTTGGTCGGCGCCGGTCAGCCCGGCCAGTCTGCCGGTGGTCAATCCGGCAACCGAGGAAATCGTTGCACAGGTCGCCAGCGGGTCTGCCGAGGATGTCGATCGGGCGGTCGCGGCGGCGCGTGCCGCGTTTGCCGATTGGTCTGTCACTTCCACAGCGGTGCGTGCGCGGGTGCTGGACAAGATCCATGAGCTTATCCTCGAGCGCAAAGAGGCGTTTGCCCAGGCGATCTCCCTGGAGATGGGCGCCGCCATCGGTTCTGCACGGGCGATGCAAGTGCCCCTGGCGGCCGAACACGTTCGGGTCGCCCGCGACTTGCTGGCCACGTATCGTTTCCAGGCCGTCGAGAACGGCACCGCGATCCAACGCGAACCTATCGGCGTCTGCGGCCTCATCACGCCGTGGAACTGGCCGCTTTATCAGATCACCGCAAAAGTCGCCGCGGCGCTGGCGGCCGGTTGTACGGTGGTGCTCAAGCCCAGTGAACTGTCGCCGCTCAGCGCTCTATTGTTCGCGCAGGTGGTCCATGACGCGGGCCTTCCACCGGGCGTCTTCAACCTGGTGAACGGCAGCGGCCATGTGGTCGGCGCGGCGATGGCCGCACCCCCGAGTGTCGCCATGCTTTCCATTACCGGCTCGAACCGCGCAGGTGCGCGGGTGGCCCAGGCGGCCGCGCCGACGGCGAAGCGGGTCGGGCAGGAATTGGGCGGCAAATCCCCGAATATCCTGCTGCCCGATGCCGACTTTGCCAAAGCCGTCCCACTGGGCGTCATGGCGGCGTTTCGCAACGTCGGGCAATCGTGCAGCGCCCCCACCCGGATGATCGTACCCAAGGCCCGGCTGGCGGAGGTCGAAGCGCTGGCGGCCGCCACCGCCAACGCGATCATCGTCGGCGATCCGCAATCACCGGAAACGGTACTCGGCCCCATCGCCAATGAAGCCCAGTTCAATCGCGTGCAAGCCATGATCGAGGCCGGCCTGCATGAGGGCGCCAAACTGTTGTGCGGCGGCTTGGGGCGCGTGCCGGGTCTGGAAAAGGGTTTCTACACCCGCCCGACGGTTTTCTCCGAGGTGGATAACGCCATGCGGATCGCCCAGGAAGAAATCTTCGGGCCGGTGCTGTGCATCATTGCCTACGAAACCATCGATGAGGCAGTCGCTATCGCCAACGATACGATCTATGGCCTGGGTGCTCATGTACAGTCACAGGACCTTGATCTGGCGCGCGCGGTGGCTTCTCGTATCCGCGCGGGGCAAGTGCTCCTGAACTACCCGGCCTGGGATCCCATGGCGCCATTCGGTGGCTACAAGCGTTCGGGCAATGGTCGTGAGTACGGCGTCTTCGGCCTTGAGGAATATCTGGAAACCAAGGCGATCATTGGCTTTGGTGGCCCTGACCTAGATCGATAGCTTGTTTCTTCCGCCATGCTTGAGGAGCGAAGGGTTGATCCCGAATTGCTTGCGAAAAGCGGTGGCGAAATGGCTGGCATTGGCATAGCCGAGGTCCGACGCGATTCGCATCACCGACTCATCGCCGTTCAACAAGCGGCTACGGGCCTGGATCATCCGCGCTTGCTGGAAGACGCCGTAGACACTGTTGAAGAACAGCTGGCGGAACCCGCGGGTGAGCTTGGGCTGGCTCATGCCCGACTCGCGCGCCAGCTCCGATAAGCTGGGTGCCTTGCCCAGGTCGGCCAGCAGGCGTTCGCGCGCACGCAACAGGCGTTGGCGGTCGATGTGGCTGACACGGCAGGTGCATTCCACGTTACGACGTGCTTCCAGGAACAGGCTGACCAGGGTCACGCTCTGGCCATACAGCCAGAGGCCGCTTCGGGGCTGGCCCATCGGCAAGTCTGGGCTCGGGTCCATGGCCTTGCACAACAGATGCGCGGTCGCGCTCATTTCGCCACTGCGGTGACCGTCAAGGAAACAATGATCGCAGGCCAGTGCCTTGTTCAGCAGCGGGTCGAGTTTCAACTCCCACTGTGACAGCACCTCGGGCCGGATCATGACCGTGATGTTGTCGATCTCGCCATGCTGGTGGTAGAGGCCATCGCGACGACGGCCGTAGCTGATGCAACCCGCGCCTTCGTCAATCACATAGCGGCGCTGCCGACGACCGTCACGGAAACTGCAGGCGGCCTTGCCCTTGAGCAAGTTGGTAAAGCTGAAATGAATGCAGTCGCTGTCATCCTGCAGGGGCAATTCGATTGGCTGCTCGAACTTGCTTTGCCAGCGCACGATGTCGAGTCCGTCCTGCAGGGCCATGCGCGTCACCCGACAATGCGCCCCGGGTCCGAGGTCGCTTCCATATTCCCCCGTAATGATTCGCGAGACCGGCATCGGCTCTCCTGCGCCTCCTTGAACGACTGACATCGTGAATCTCCTGGTTGACCGGATACGGCTCGAATCAGATCACATCGGGGTAGAGTTGTGCAATTGATAATTATTAGCATCTGGCGCGTCGCACACGCTGCGCTTATTCGTGACTGCCGACGCTAACGCGCACCGCTCAAAACCCTCAGTCAAGGCCCCATTATGTCTGCACGACGCAACACGACGACGCCCCCTCGATCTTGCTATAAGTGTAATACTATAACAATAGTTTTAACTTGCACACTGGCCAGTCCAGTCCTTGCCGCCACCGGCGAAATCCTTGAATTGCCCGTTTCGACGGTGACTGCGCGCATGGAGCAGGAAGACCCCAAGAGCCTGCCCATCAGCCTTAGCGTGATCAGTGGCGAGCAACTGCGTACCCAGCGCCTCGACACGCTGGAAAGCGCCCTGCGCAATACCTCCGGGGTCAATGTCAATTCATCCGGCGGCCCCAATGACTTCAACGTGCTGATCCGTGGCGTCGGCTCGCTGTACCAGATGTCGATGGATGACAGCTCAGTGGCCTTCAACATCGACGGTGTGCCAGTCGCCTCCCGCAGCCTCGGCTTCGGCACCCTGGATATCGACCGCATCGAAGTGCTCAAGGGGCCCCAGGGCACGATGTCCGGTGCGATTGGCCAGGCGGGTGCGGTGAACATCACCACCCGCCAGCCAACCCGTGAACTGGAGGGCTATGTGCGTGGCGAAGTCGGCCAGGAGGGCCAGTTCCTCAGCGAAGGGGCCATAGGCGGGCCGATCAGCGACAACCTCAGCGGCCGCCTGGCGGTGCGCCGTGCCGGCTATGACAGCTGGATCGACAATGACCGGAACAACGATCCCATCACCCAGCCGCGCAACGAGGCTTATCGCGCCAGCCTGCTCTGGGAGCTCAACGATGAGACCCAGGTGCTGTTCAGTGCCGAACGCCAGAAAACCGAGCGCGCCACCAACTCGCTGGTGCTGCGCCCCTACGGCAGCGACCCCAGCCTGGACCTGACGCCCGGCCTGTTCGACGACAACTACAAGACCACCGAACGCTATACGGTCAAGGTCGATCATGAATTCGCCAACAGTCGCCTGACCTCTACGACCGCCACCTCCACCGCCGACTTCGAAGGTTTGATCGCCTATGACAGCAAGCTGATGGGCGCCCTGTACGGCACGCCCAGCGAGTATTGGGTGGTGGACACATCCTTCGAGCGCAGTTGGAGCCAAGACCTGCATTTGAGCTCGCTGCCCGATTCCGAGACATTCTGGATCGCCGGCCTTGCCGCCAGCCGCAACGAGCGCAGCTACGACACCCCGCGCAACACCTATGGCACTGACAGCGCCAGGTTCCGCGATTTCACCACCACCACCTATGCCGGCTACGGCGAAGTCACCTTCCCGCTCAGCGAGCGCCTCAAACTCACCACGGGCTATCGCCATTCCTGGGATCGCAAGACCTACGATGGCCAATACATCAATGGTGCCAGCGCCGTGGATGATTCACGCAAGCTGACCGACCATTACGGCACCGGCCGCGTGGCCCTGAGCTACGCGCTCACCCCGCAAACCAACGTCTACGTGCAACTGGCGCGAGGTTATAAATCCGGGGGATTCAATGACTATGCGTCGCAGGTCAGCGACAGCGAGCCCTACAAGGCCGCCGTCAGCAGAGCCGCCGAACTCGGCTTCAAAAGTGAAACAGAAGGCCGCCGTGGCAGCTTGAACGGTGCGCTGTTCTACACCCGCGTACACGATGACCACCTGCTGGGCTACAACGCGGCCACCTTCGCGACCAATGCGTTCAATGCCGATACCCGCACCCGCGGCGCCGAACTGGAAGGCACCTGGCATTTCGACCACGGCCTGACCCTGGCCGCCAGCGCCACTTACCTCGACGCCAAGATCACCAGCGCCGTCCACGGCATCCAGGCCGGCGACATCGCCGCCGGCAACCGTACCCCGGATGTGCCGCGCTGGAGCGGCAACTTCAACATCAGTTGGCAGCACCCGTTGGGCACCTTCGCCAGCCTGGGCGAAACCACCCTGAACACCAGCCTCAATTACCGCCTGGTGGGCGAACGCGCCGCCGATCCGCAGAACCATTTCAACCTGGACAACTACGAGAAACTCGACCTGCGCGCAGGCCTGGAAAGCCGCTTCGGCGAAGTCTATGTCTTCGCCGACAACCTGCTGAACCAAACCTACGACACCTATGGTTTCTACAGCGACCCGGTGGCCTACGGTGCGCCGGCACGGCGGCGCACCTTGGGGGTCGGCTACACCTATCAGTTCTAACCTGCCCTTTGACTCAAGGGGCACTCAGAACGAATAGCTGTACCCCACGCCGGCCGAGCGTCCTCGGCCCGGCATGCCGGTCAGCACCTGATCGGTGGAATACGAACCATACAAGTCATAGCGCGCATCGAGCAGGTTATCGCCCCACAGGTAGACTTCCGAACCACCACTTTCCAGGCCCAGGTGCAGGTCCAGCTTGGCGTAGCCCTTGAGGTCGTAGTGATTCTGCGGGTCGGCCGGGCGATTTTTCTGCACGCGATAGTTGAGCAACGTATTCAGGCGCGGCGCCGGCAAGCCCAGGAACGCGCCCAGCTCTTTCTGCCAGGCGACGCTGAAGTTTCCGCTCCACAGCGGCACATCCGGCACGCGACTTCCCGCCGCGACATCGCCGCCAGACACCCCCGGCGCATCGGAGGTCACCACCGCGTTGGTGTAGCTGATGGCGCTGCCCACTGTCAGCTCATCCGTGACATGCCAGGTGCTCGACAGCTCGGCGCCCTTGCTGCGGGTGTCGGCATTCACGGCGCTGACCGCCAGGGTGTTGAAGTCATACCCCAACAGGTGATCGTCCTGCACGCGGGTCAGGAACAACGCCCCCTCGAGACTCAAGGCTCCCTCGGCGCTTTCGTGCGTGAAGCCGTCTTCGACAGCGTTCACCTTGGCGGCCTTGTAGGGTTCGCTGTCCTTGACCGAGGTGGCGTAATCGTTGAAACCGGCGGATTTATAGCCTCGCGACAGTACCGCGTACAGGTTCGTCTGCGGCGTCAGTGTGTAGCTCAGCGCCACGCGCCCGGTGCTGTAGCTGTCCTGCAACCGACGGTTGTCGTCAACGGTATTGCCGCCGCTGGAATAGTCGCCCCCATAGGTCTTGCGGTCCCAGGTGTGGCGCAGGCCGGTGGTGAGTTTCCAGTCTTCGGCAATCGGGTACGTCACCTCGCCGTAGGCGGCATAACTGTTGGTGCTGAAATCGCGCCTCTGTTGTGCGCCGTTGGTGAAGTTGTCGGAATCGAAACTGCGCTCGGAGCGTGACAGGTTCACCCCGGTCACCCAGAACACATCGGCATCGGCCAGCGACCCCAAGCGCAGGTCCTGGCTCCACACGCGCTCTTTGGCAGAATCCTCGATCAGGTATTCGAACGGTGAGCCGTACAGCGCCTCGGTGATGTTGCGGTCGTAACCTTTGACCGCATTGAGATCGGTGCTGGTGTAGGCGCTGATCGAGGTGATCCGCGACTGCGCCAGGTCATGGTTGAGTTCGAAGGAATAACGCTCGTTGGTCTTCTGGTTGCCATCGAACGTGCCGGGCGTGTAGTCCAGGCTGGGACGGTTGCCAAAGGGGCGCAGCATCTCCAGGCCGGCATAGTGTTCGGCGCGCTGGCGCTCGGCGGTCAGCAGGCCGGTCGTGCCTTGGTCGTTGTCCCACAGCAGGCTGCCGCGCAGGGCCAGGTCGCGTGGCTGGGTCAACGGATCGCCATCCTGCTGGTCGTCGACCCAGTTGTCGAAGCCACTGCGGCGCACGGCAACGCGCCCCGCCAGGGACTCGGTCAATGGCCCGCCCACGGCGCCTTCGGTCATGAACTTGCCCTGGCTGCCGACTTCGCCGCGCACATAACCTTCCCGTTCGCGGGTCGGCTTGCGCGTGGTGACGTTGATCGCGCCCGCCTCGCTGTTCCGTCCCAACAACGTGCCCTGAGGGCCCTTGAGCACTTCCACCTGCTCCACGTCGAGGGTGGCCATCGCCGCGTTGCGCACCGACATCGGCACCCCGTCCACATTCAGCACCACCGAGCCATCGTCCATGCTCATCTGGTTCAGCGAACCGACACCGCGGATGCGCACATTGGCGTCGTTAGCGCCGCCCCAGGAATTCACATCCACCCCCGGTGTGGTGCGCAAGGCGTCTTCCAGGGTGCGCAAGCGCCGGGTTTCGAGGGTTTGCCCGTCGATCACGGTAAGCCCGAAGGGAATGTCCTTGGCACTTTCTTCGTTCAACCGAGCGCTGACCATCAACGGAGCCAGCTCGATCACCTCCGTGCTGGCGACAGGTTGATAATCAGCGGCATAGGCCGCGCACATCTGGCTGGACAAGGCCAGTGCCAGGGTTTGGGTCAAGACATTCTCCCGCCAGCCGAGGGGACGGCGCAGCGGTTTGATCGACAGCGGTGCTGACATGGAACAACTCCAGGCAAAAGGGATGGTTCGAATTCATTGCGCAGGCCCCCAGCGCTTGAGCGCTGCGGTGATCGCCTGGTCAGAGGGCGCGCCCAACAGGTGCTGGATCGCGGCGGGCCATCCCTGGCCATTTCGGATGCTTGCGGTCATTGCCGCCAGTTGTTCGGCGCTTTGTCCGGCCACCCAGTCCAGGCTGGCCAGCGGTGCATACGTCGCGACCCAGCCCTGTTCCCGGGCAGTGGCCAAGGTGCCGACGGGCTCGCCGTCATTGCTCAAGGCGCGGGTCAGATCATCGGCCATCAACTTCACCAAGGCCGAGCGGGCCTCAACGCCGTCGACGTCACCAACACACAGCAAGCCGATCGCGCCCGCCACACCCTGGCTCAGCCAGAGGTAACCCGGGGCCTGGCGCAGGTCGCTGGCATCGCTCAGCATTCGCCGCGCGAGCAGTTCGGCGATATGGGCACGGCGCGTCCAGCGCCCGACACCTGCCTGCGCCACATCCCAATCCGGCGTCTGGCTGAGCACCAGATGGGCCTGGCTCAGATGACTGGCCCCCATGCCGGTCGGCCATTGGCTCAGGGCCTCGACGGTTGGGCCACTGCCCAGGCGGCGAGCCACACAGGCGGACATGACCTCCAGGTCTTCGCGCACCTCACGGGCGGCTTGCTGCCGGCCGGCATCGGCGAGCCCGTGCACACCGTCGAGGTCTTGTGTCGCGGCCGTGTGATAGGCGAAGTCCAGTGGTCCCGCGCTTTGGCCATTGAACGCCTGGCCATCCACCTCGATCAGCCATTGCCACGACCCCGCCGGTGCCACCGCGTCCACGGCGACGGCCGCTCCCACCGGCAAACTTGGCACCTGCGGCGGCAAGCCGGCTTCGGCACGGTGGGCCGGCGCGCGCAGCAGGCGCTCGCTGTCCAGGCCCAGGCGTGGCATCACGCGGCGCGCTTGCAGCCACACCCCTCGCGGCCCCAGCCAGTGTGCGTCACCTTCGACCGGCCAGCCGGCGGCGTCCAGCGTCCAGTTCAGTTGCACGCTGCAGCCACTCGCCGCGCACTCCGCCAAAGGCACACGCAAATGCCCCGCCGCCTGTTCATAAATGACCGGTCGGCCCATGACGCTCACCGCCGTGACGTGCTACCCCGGCGGCAACTCTGCGTCCAGGTGCTCCTTGGCGGCGATTACGGTTCCCAGCGTCCACTCGCCGTCAACACGTCGCGCAACACTGTCGATGCGCAAGTGCAAGCGCCCGTCCGCCACCTGCCATGCGCCCGCCCCGGTCAGCCATCGCTGTTCCCATTCGGCGTGCTCGGCCCGTTCCTCGGCCACCGACCGATAGTCGCCCTGCTCCACCAGATGCCGATGCAACAGCGTGCCGCTGCCCAGCAAACCCACGGCCCCCAACACCAGCAACACACCGGGCAAGCCCTGCAGGCTGCGGCGCACATCCCTCAGACGGCGTCGCTCCGGCCCACGGGGCAAGGCCAACGCCGCCACCGCGACCATCATCAGGCAGCCGGCCAGTTTCCAGCTGGTCAACGTGGCGAGATAAGGCAGCCAGGGCGCCCAGCCCGTCAGTTGCGACAAGGCCACGTGGGCCGGTATCGCCATGGCATAGGCGGGATAGCTGACCAGCCCCAATTCATGGTTGAGCACCAGGAAAAACGTCAACAGCATGGACGTCGCATACGCCAGGCCGGAACGACGGATCAAGGCATGCACCAGCACCGTGAGCATCGCCAGTTCCAGCAACGGCGGCGCGAACACCAGTGTCTGATAGATCAGCACAAAGCCCGGTGCCCAGTTGTCGGGGGCGACCAGCGCGCTGATCACCAGGCTGGCAACCCCCGGCACTAGCGCCAAGGCCAGCGTCGCCACCAGCACGCAGGCCACCCGTCCCAACAAACGCAGCCACGCCGGCGCCGGGGTGGCCTGTAGCATTGCGCCCAGGCCTTCCACGTCATCGCGCCGGCAGACCAGCCCCACCAGCGCCGCGACAATGAAGGCGATCACCAGGAACGACGCGCTCGATAACAACGGCAAGATCAGGTCCGGTCGCGGCACCATCGGCCCGCGCGCCTGCCACCCGAGATGAACAAACCCGCTGAGTATGCCCATGGCCAGCAACAAGCCGAGGGCAACCCAGCCGATGCGCCGGGCAAACAACTGCCGCACCTGCCAGCGACCCTCGCACCACACCGCCCGCGGCCAGCGGCTGGCGGGTAACGGGCCAGGCAAGCGCACGTGGCTCGCCAACAGCATCGGCGGCTCGGCCAACACGGCGCCGCCGCGGTGGCCCATCAAGCCCTGGCGGCTGGTGCGGGCCAGGACGACGGCCAGCAGCAGCAACGGCAACCCACACCACAGCGCGCGGTTAAGCCAGAACCCCGGGGTCAACGCCAACAGCGATTGGGATTTCTGCGCGGCGTTCCAGGTTTCCACTTGGGCCTGGGCAAAGGTGAACAGTGACGGATCGAGGCTGGCCGCCAACAGCGGGTTGATGTGCCCGCCCTTGAGCACCACCACGGCGAACATCCACAACAGCATCAGCACCGTCGCCAAGGCAAACGGTGCGGCCAGGCCTCGGCTGCGCAAGGCCAGCAAGTAATACAACGCGCCAATCCCGGTGCTCACTGGCAACAGCAAGGCGACCCAGGCAAACCCCAGCGCCGACCACATGGGTGCGCCGATGCTCGCCGCCGGCACCCAGCCGAGCCAGCCCAGCACCGGGCTGACGAGAAAGCCGACGATCAATGAACTGGCGAGCAAGCCACCCACCAACGCCGCGCCGATAAAACGTCCCCACAGCAGCGCCGGCAGGGACAACGGCAAGGCCAACAGCACTTCTTCCAATTGCGCCTTGCGGTCCCTCAGGGCCGGCTGGGCGAACACCCAGGCCCAGGCAAAAAACAGGAAGAACATACAGCCGCACGACATCAGGTAAATCAGGCTCGGCGCATTGCGGGCGATATCGCTAGCGCCCCTCTTCTGCACATAGTCGGCATTGGTCAGGGCCATCAGCAGGTAGCCGGTCAGGCCAAGGAACACCAGCAACGGAATGCCGCTGCGCAACCCGGCGCGCACTTCCACCCAGGCCTCGCGCATCAGCAGAGCAAAGGTATTCATGCGTCGAGCGCCTCACCCGCCTGGGCCAGGGCCAGGTAATAGATGTCTTCCAGGCGCGGCGCGTGGGGCACGAAACGTGGATCGGCAGGACGCTCGCCATGGACGATGACGCGGCTGCCCTGGGGGCTGGCGGCCACATGCAAGGCAGCGGGCAGCGACTCGCCACGGTCGAAGGACGCTTCCCACAACCGGCCCTGCTCGGCCGCCAGCAACTGTGCCGGGCTCCCTTCCACAATGATCTGCCCAGCGGCCAGCACGGCCAGCCGACTGCAGAGGTTTTCGACATCTTCGACAATGTGGGTCGAAAGCAACACGATGGACTCGGCGGCGACATCGGCCAACACCCGATGGAAACGGTTGCGCTCCGCCGGGTCGAGGCCCGCCGTGGGCTCATCGACGATCAGCAAGCGTGGCGAACCCACCAACGCCATGGCGATGCCGAACCGGCGCAGCATGCCGCCCGAATAGGTGGCGAGCGCTCGATGGGCGGCCTGCTGGAGGTTGACCTTGTCCAGCAGGCCCTCGATTTCCTCGCGGCGCTGGCGATTGTCGGTACGCCCTTTGAGCCAGGCAAAACGATCGAGCAAGTCCCGTGCGCTCACGCCCGGATACGCACCCAATTGCTGCGGCAGATAACCCAGGCGGCGGCGCAAATGATCGGAATCGGCCAACACATCCGTCCCGTCCAGGTGAATGCTGCCGGCGTCGGGTTGCTGCAGTGTCGCCAGGGTCCGCATCAAGCTGCTTTTGCCCGCTCCATTGGGCCCCAGCAAGCCATACATCCCGGGGCCGACACTCAGGTCCACGCCACGCAGCGCCTCGCCGCCGTTGGGGTAGCGCTTGCGCAGGCCGCGCACTTGTCAACCCGAATCGACAGACATCCGTAACTCCAATCAGAGGGACACAGGCCCGGCAAGGGGCGGCGAGCGACGGTAGTCAAGGCCATGGGGCGGGCTCTACCCGATTCAAGTCATTTTCCAACCGCATCCTGCGGGCGATTGGCGCTGTGCGTAGCCACCACGGCACTGCAACCGGTGAGCGAGACGCGGATACGGGGCAAAAACGATTCGATCCGGGTAGTTGGCAAAATGAGAATGACTAGCATCTTCCCCCAAGCAACTGCCTGCCCCCAGCGCCTGGGCCAACCCCGGTCCGGGCCCTAGCAATGAGAAGACGTTGAGCCATGGCCACTCCCAGCACCTCAACCGCAACACTGCTGCGCCAATCCCTGTCCCAGGCCCTCGACCTGCCCGCCGACCAGATTCCCCTGGAAGCGAACCTGATCGAATGGGGGCTGGATTCCGTCACCCTGATTCGCCTCGCCGGCCAATGGCGCCGCCATGGCCTGGCCGCGCGTTTTGCCGACCTGATCGCCGACCCGCGCCTGTCAGCCTGGCTGGCCATGCTTGAGGTGGCCCCCCAAGTCCCGGCGGCGGTCACCGCGCCGGCGGACGACGGCCAGCCTTTCGAACTGGCGCCGATGCAACACGCCTATTGGATCGGACGCGCCCCCGGCCAGCAGCTGGGCGGTGTCGCCGCGCACTTCTACAACGAATTCGATGGCCGCGACGTCGACCCGATCCGCTTGGAAGCCGCCGTACGGGCGTTGCTGGCGCGCCACCCGATGTTGCGCGCGCAGTTTCTCGACGACGGTCGCCAGCGGATCCTCGCCCGCAGCCCCTGGCCGGGATTGAAGATGCATGACCTGCGCCAGGCCAGCGCCGAGCAACAGCAACAACGGCTGTCGGCGTTGCGCACTGAGTTATCCCACCGCCAACTGGCCGTTGAACAAGGGCAGGTGCTGGACATCCAGTTGTCGTTGCTGCCCGACGGGACGCGCCTGCACTTGAACCTCGACATGCTCGCCGCCGATGCCCTGAGCCTGCGCACCCTGCTCGGCGACCTGGTGCAGTTGTATCGCCAACAGCCCCTGGCCGCGCTGGACTACAGCTTTGCCCGTTACCTGGCCGACCTGCGCCGTGAACACGCCAGCCCCGAGCAACGTGCGCTTCATCAACAGGCCCGTGACTATTGGTTGCAGCGCCTGGACCGGTTGCCCGGCGCCCCGCGCTTGCCCATCAAGCCCCAGGGCGACGATCGCCAGGTGCGACGCCGTCACCACTGGCTACCGCCGTCCCAGCGCCAGGGCTTCGAGCGCCACGCCCGGGAGCACGGCCTGACGCCGGCGATGGCCTTGGCGGCGGTGTTCTGCGAAGCCCTTGGCGCCTGGTGCGAGACGCCCGAGCTGCTGCTCAATTTGCCGCTGTTCAACCGCACGCCACTGCATGCCGATGTGGAGCGCCTGGTTGGCGATTTCACCTCATCGATCCTGCTGGCATGGGACGGTCACGTCAGCGGCACGTTCGCCGCCCGTGCCACGGCCCTGCAACGGCGCTTCCACAGCGATGCCGCACACAGCGCGTTTTCCGGCCTGGAGGTGTTGCGCGAACTGTCCCGGCAACGGGGTGAGCAAGTGTTGGCGCCGGTGGTGTACACCAGCGCCCTGGGGTTGGGGGAACTGTTCGCCGAGGGCGTGCAAGCGTGTTTCGGCCAACCGGCCTGGATCATTTCCCAAGGCCCGCAAGTGTGGCTCGACGCCCAGGTCACCGAGCTGGATGGCGGTGTCCTGGTCAATCTCGACGCCCGTGAAGGGTTGTTCGCCGACGGTGTACTGGATGGGTTGTTCGAGGCGTATACCGGGCTGTTGCAGCGCCTGTGTTTTGAAGCTTCGGCCTGGGACCTGTCGCCTCCGGCGCTGATCCCTGCCAGCCAGCTTGACGTCCGCAATGGCGTCCAGGGCCAGGCCGCGCCGCTGCCGGTACAACGCTTGCACGAAGCCTTTTTTGCCCAGGCGCGCTTGACACCCACCCTGCCCGCGTTGCTGCACGGCGATCATCCCGTCATCACCTATGGCGAACTCGCCGAACGTGCTCTACACGTGGCGGCCTACCTGGAAGGCCAAGGCGTGCGACGCGGTGACGTGGTGGCGTTGCAACTGCCCAAGGGATCCGAGCAGGTGATCGCGGTGCTGGGCATCCTGGCGTGCAGCGCCACGTACCTGCCCATCAGCGTCGATCAACCGGCGGCGCGGTGCCGGAAAATCTGTGATTCGTCGGGCGCGCGCTTATTGCTCACGCAACTGCCCGCCGCCAGCACGGCGCTGGACGCCCCCCGGCCCGGAGCGATCAGCGACCTGGCGTACATCCTCTATACCTCCGGTTCCACAGGTGAACCCAAAGGCGTGGAAATCAGCCATCAGGCCGCTGCCAACACGCTGGAAGACCTGCAACGGCGCTTGCAACTGAACAGCGACGATCGAATCCTCGCGCTGTCGGCCCTGGAGTTCGACTTATCGGTATTCGACCTGTTTGCCGCGCTGTCGACTGGGGCGGCGGTGATCGGTATCGAGCCCGAGGCCCAGCGTGATGCCAGACGCTGGCGTGAACTGGCCCTGCGGCATCGCGCCAGCGTGCTCACCTGCGTGCCAGCGTTGCTCGACATGCTGCTCGGTTGCGCCCCCGCCGGTGCCAGCCTGCCCCTGCGCGCGGTATTGCTTGGCGGCGACAAAGTCGCTCCGGACCTGGCGCCACGGTTGTGGACCCAAGCCCCCGGCTGCCGTTTCATGGCCTTGGGCGGCGCCACCGAAACCGCCATTCACTCGACCCTGTTCGAAGTGCTGCCCGGCCAACCCTTACTCTGGCACTGCCTGCCCTATGGCACCCCGCTGGACAATGTCCGCTTGCGCATTGTCGACCCACACGGCCACGACTGCCCCGACTGGGTGGCCGGCGAACTGTGGATCGGTGGCGCTGGTGTTGCCGAGGGTTATCGCGGCGACCCGGTGCGCACAGCTGAACGTTTCGTCGACTATCAAGGCTTGCGTTGGTACCGCACCGGCGACAGTGCCCGGTATCACCCCGATGGTAACGTCGAATTCCTCGGGCGCACCGATTTCCAACTCAAACTGCATGGCTACCGCATCGAAGCCGGGGAAGTCGAAACCGCCTTGCTGGCCTGGCCCGGCGTCGAGCAGGCGGTGGCGCTGCTGGCCGGCCAGCAGTTGGCTGCAGTGGTACGCCTGACGAACGCCCCCGCGATGCCCACGCGCCTGGACCCACAGGGGCTGGCCGAACATCTGGCCGAGCGCCTGCCGAGCTACATGATTCCCAGCACTATCCTGGGCTGCGCGCAGTTGCCCTTGACCGGCAACGGCAAGGTGGATCGCAAGGTACTGAACGACTGGCTGGCGGCCAACAGCGCCCCGGTGCAGGCCAACCTGTCCGCTCCCTGCGGCGACATCGAAACCCTGGTGGCCCATGCCTGGCAGCAGTTACTGGGCTGCGCCGAGGTCTGCCGAGAACACAATTTCTTCGCCCAGGGCGGCGACTCCCTGAGCGCTACCCGCCTGGTGCGTTTGCTTGCAGAGCAAGGGCTGGGAGGCGCGCGGATCGCCCAGGTATTCGCCAAACCGGTGCTGGCGCATTTTTGTGCCGATTTGCATCGACAGGCCCAGGCCGAACCACGGCACACGATTGTGCCCGACCTGCCGCAACGCCATGCGCCCTTCCCCATGACCGAGGTGCAACAGGCCTATTGGCTGGGCCGCGACCCGAGCCTGGTACTGGGCGGCGTCAGCTGCCACTTCTATCGCGAGTACGACGTCGAGGACCTCGACCTGCCGCGCCTGCAGGCCGCGCTGGAGCGCTTGATCGAGCGCCACGAAATGCTCCGCGCCGTATTCGATCAATGCGGCCAGGCGCGCATCCTGCCCCTGCAACAGCTGCCGTCCTTTGAAATCGGCCAGGGCTACACCCACCTCGACGACTTGCGCGAACACTGCGCCCATCGCGTGTTCGATCCGGGCCAGTGGCCGCTGTTCGATGTGCAGGCCGTGACTCATGGCCGCTGCACACGGCTGGCCATCAGCCTGGACAACCTGATCCTCGATGCCCTGAGCATCCTGCGCTTCTACGCAGAACTCGATGCCATTTACCGTGACCCTGGGTTGACGCTGGTGCCGCTGGAACTGTCGTTCCGCGACTATCAACTGCAATCCGCCGTGGACGCGGACGAGCTGCAAGCCGCGCAACACTTCTGGCAAGAACGTCTGCCCGAGTTGCCGCCGCACCCGCAACTGCCGCTGGCGGTTGACCCCGCCAGCCTGGGTCAACCGCGCTTCGAACGCCTGCAAGGGCAAATCGACGCCCAAGCCTGGCGGGCGATCCTGGCCAAGGCCCAACAACAGGGCCTCACCGCCTCGGCCGTACTGCTCTGCGCGTTTGCCGAAACCCTCGGCCGCTGGAGTGCACGCCCCGACCTCAGCCTCAACCTCACGCTGTTCGATCGTCGGGCGCTGCATCCCCAGATCGATCAGGTCATGGGGGATTTCACCTCCCTGACGCTGCTCGGTTATGTTCCGCTGCCCGGCGAACGCTGGGTCGACCGCGCCCGGCGCACCCAGCGCACCCTGGGCGAGGCACTGGAGCATCGTTGCCTTGGCTCGGTCAGCCTGTTGCGCCAGCTGGCCCGGGGCAATGGCGAGCAACAGGTGAGCATGCCCGTGGTGTTCACCAGTGCGCTCGGGGTCCCGGATGGCACGGCCGCGCCGGTGGACGGGCCGTTTGCCCGGCAAGTCTTTGGCCTGACCCAAACCCCGCAGGTCTGGCTCGACCATCAGGTGGTGGAAGCCAACGGCGGCATCGCCTTGAACTGGGACTACGTGGTCGGTCTGTTTCCTGAAGGCCTGGTCGAAGCGATGTTCGATGCCTACTTGTACAGCTTGAACTGGCTGGCCGAGCACACCTGGGACAACCCACCTCCCGACCTGCTGCCCCAAGCCCAGGCGCAGTTGCGCGCCCAGCTCAATGCCCCGGGCCCGAGCGTGCCGGGTGACCCGACCTTGCACCAGGGCTTCTTCGAACAGGCACGCCAAGCGCCCCAATGCCCGGCATTGTTGTGGGGTGAGCACGACATGCTCAGCTATGGCGAGTTGGCCGAGCAGGCGCTGCGCATTGCCCGCAGCCTGGTGGACGCCGGCGTGGTGCCGGGCGACCTGGTGGCGGTGTCCCTGGCCAAGGGGCCACGACAGATCGCCAGCGTGCTGGGCATCCTGGCCGCGGGTGCCGCGTACTTGCCGGGCGGGGTCGCCCAACCGCTGCAGCGTTGCCAGCGCATCCTGCAGCAGGCCGGCGTCACCCTGATCCTGGCCGGGCATGACCCGCAATTGCCCAGCGTCAAACACCTCGACCCGCTCCACGCGCTGGACGCTGAACCGCTCTCGGCGCCGCTCGCCGTCTCGGCCGCGGAGCTGGCCTACGTGATCTACACGTCCGGCTCCACGGGCCAGCCCAAGGGTGTGGAAATCACCCACCGCGCCGCGATGAACACCGTGGCCGAGATCAATCGCTGCTATGGAATCGACGCCAGCGACCGCACGCTGGCCTTGTCAGCGCTGGATTTCGACCTGTCGGTGTACGACCTGTTCGGCCTGCTGTCGGTGGGCGGTGCGCTGGTCTTGATCGAGGAGGACCAGCGCCGCGATGCCCGGGCCTGGCTCAACGCGTTGCAACACCATCGCGTGACTCTGTGGAACAGCGTGCCGGCCTTGCTGGACATGCTGCTGGAAGCCAATGCCCATGACCGCCAGCCACTGGGCCTGAACGTGGCGTTGCTGTCGGGCGACTGGATTGGCCTCGACCTGCCCCAGCGCCTGCGGCAACAGGCCCCTGACTGTCGTTTTATCGCCCTGGGCGGCGCCACCGAAGCGGCGATCTGGTCGAACCATTACCCGGTGGAGCAAGCGCTGCCGGGTTGGCGCTCGATCCCCTACGGTGTGCCACTGGCCAACCAGGCTTACCGAGTGGTCGACGCCCTGGGCCGCGACTGTCCGGATTGGGGCACCGGTGAGCTGTGGATTGGTGGCGCCGGCGTCGCCCGCGGCTATCGCCACGCGCCACAGTTGAATGCCGAGCGCTTTGTCGACGGCTGGTACCGCACCGGCGACCTGGGTCGCTACCACCCCGATGGCCTGCTGGAGTTTCACGGGCGCGCCGACAGCCAGGTGAAGATTGGTGGCCATCGCATCGAACTGGGCGAAATCGAGGCAGCCCTCGCTCGCCACCCCTGCGTCACCAGGGCCGTGGCGCTGGTCACCGACAACCGGCTGATGGCCGCCGTGACGGCCAGCACCGACGCAGAGGTCTTGGCACGACACCTGGAGCAGTGCTTGCCGGGGTACATGCGCCCGGAACACGTCCTGGTGCTGGAACACTTGCCCCTGAGCAGCAACGGCAAGATCGATCGCCGGGCATTGCAGGCGCGATTGGCCGACGCCGCCCAGTCGCGCCCGGTGGCGGACGAGCAACCGCTGCGCCCGGAAGAACAACTGATCGCCGAGCTCTGGCAGCAATTGCTCAACGTGCCGAGCGTGTCGCGTCACGACAACTTTTTCCGCCTCGGGGGCGACAGCCTCCTGGCCACGCGTTTTCTCGAAATGCTGCGTAGCCGTGTGGGCCTTGAACTGCCCATGGGCCAGTTGTTCGGCGCCGCCACCTTGACGGAGGTGGCGCAGATCCTTGAGCGCCAACCTGCCTCGGACACCGTTGAAGAGGGCGTCATCTGATGCCCACAACCCCTCTTTTCTCCAGGAGCTGTACCCATGCCCGCCGCCAAACTGCTAAGTGAACTCAAGTCCCTGGGCGTTGAACTCTGGCCCCAGGACGGACAACTGAAATTCCGCGCACCCCAAGGCCTGCTCAATGCCGAGCGCCTGGCACAACTGCGTGAGCACAAAGAACAGATCCTGCACCTGCTCGAAACACAGGAACGGCCACTGGTACAGGCTGACCCGGCGAACCACCACGCGCCCTTCCCGCTCACCGACGTGCAGAACGCTTACCTCCTGGGCCGCCAATCTTCCTTTGGCTACGGCAACGTCGCCTGCCACGGTTATCTGGAACTGAGTTGGCCGCGGCTCGATCCGCAGGGGGTGGAACAGGCGTGGAACCGTCTGATCGAGCGTCACGACATGCTGCGCGCGGTGATCGCCAGCGAGGGTTCCCAATGCGTCCTGGTCAATGTTGCCCACTACTCGCTGGCCGTCGCGGACTTGCGCGGCGTCACGGCTGAACAGCACCGGCACGGCGTGCAACAGATCCGCCAGGCCATGGAGCAGAAGCTCTACCCCACCGATCAATGGCCGCTGTTCGAATTGCGCATGAGCCGCAGCGACAGCGGCGACACCCTGCATTTCTCCATGGATTCGCTGATTGCCGACTGGGCCAGCGCACAGTTGTTGTTCAACGAGTTGGAACAGTTGCTGGACGATCCCCAGGCCACCCTGCCGCCCCTGGACCTCACCTTCCGCGACTACCTGCTGGCGGAGCGTGGCTTGCTCGAAGGCAGCCGCCACCAACGCGACCGTGAGTATTGGCTGGGGCGCGTCGATGACTTGCCCGCCGCGCCGCAACTGCCGGCGCCCCTGAGCGGTGAAGACACGGCCCCGCCGCGCTTCCAGCGGCATTCGGCCCAGCTCGATCAGCAGCCATGGAACGCCCTGAAAAAAGCCGCCAACGAACGCGGCCTGACCCCTTCCATTGCGGTCCTCGCCGCCTACGTCGGAACCTTGCAACGCTGGAGCCAGCGCCCTGCCTTCAGCCTCAACCTGACGCTGCTCAACCGCTTGCCACTGCACCCGCAAGTGGATCGGCTGGTGGGGGACTTCACCTCCGTGAGCCTGCTCCAGGTCAACGATCCTCAAGGCCAGGACTTCACCCGGCAGGCCCGGCAACTGGGCAGCCAACTGTTCGCCGACCTGGTGCACCGGCTGTTTTCCGGCATTGAAGTGATGCGTGAAATCGGCCGCCGTCGTGGCCGTGAAGCGGCGGCCATGCCGGTGGTGTTCACCAGCGCCATCGGCCTGGCGATCGAACCCCTGGCGGCCAGCCAGCGCCGGGTGGGCCACGGCATTACCCAGACCCCGCAAGTCACCCTCGACTGCCAGGTGATGGATGACCGTCATGGTTTGCACATCCATTGGGACGTGCGCCAAGGCGTGTTCCCCGACGGCTTGGTCAACGACATGCAGCAGGCGTTCCTGGCGCAGTTGCAGCGATTGGCCCTGGACCCGGCCGCCTGGGAACAACCCATGCAGGTGCCGCTGCCGGCCTGGCAACAGCGAGAGCGCCTGGCGGCGAATGCCACCGCCGCGCCGCTGCCCACCGGTCGCTTGCACGACGGTCTGCTGGCCATGGCCAAGGCACATCCGCAAGCGTTGGCGGTGATCGATGCCAACGGCAGCCTGACCTATGCCGCGCTCGTCGAGCGCGCGTTGGCCGTCGCTGCCACCCTGTGCCAGGCCGGTTGCGGCGCCCAGGAACCGGTGGCGATCCTCATGCCCAAAGGCCTCGACCAGGTCGTGGCGGCCTACGGTGTATTACTTGCCGGGGCCGCCTACCTGCCACTCGATAGCAATGCCCCGGCCGCCCGCCGCGACCGCGTGCTGCGCAGCGCCCAGGTGCGTCATGTACTTGGCCAGTCCCAGAGCCTGCCCGATACGCCGCTGCCCGATGGGTTGCACTGGCATGCGGTGGATTGTCTGGCGCCAGCAGCGGCCGACTTCCAAGCGGTTGACAGTAACCCCGATGACCTCGCCTACGTAATTTTCACCTCTGGTTCCACGGGCGACCCCAAAGGCGTGATGATCAGCCATCGCGCAGCCCTCAATACCGTGCAAGACATCAACCGGCGTTTTCACGTCAACGCCAAGGATCGCGTGCTGGGGTTGGCACAGTTGAGTTTCGACCTGTCGGTGTACGACCTCTTCGGCCCCCTCGCCGTGGGCGGCGCGCTGGTGCTGCCCGACCCGGCACGCGGCGCCGACCCGTCGCACTGGGCCGAACTGGTGCAGCGGCATCAGGTGACGCTGTGGAACTCGGTGCCTGCGCAACTGCACATGCTCGCCCACTACCTGCATGCCGAGCCCCGGCCACTGGACAGCCTGCGCCTGGCGTTGTTGTCCGGTGACTGGATCCCGCTCATCCTGCCGCCGCAACTCCAACATCTCTTGCCCGGCCTGGCCCTGGTGGGTCTCGGTGGCGCGACCGAAGCCTCGATCTGGTCCAACCTGCACCCGATCGACGAGATTGACCCGGCCTGGCGCAGCATTCCCTATGGCCTGCCCTTGGCCAACCAGGGCTTTCGCGTGCTCGACAGCCAATGGCGCGACGCCCCGACCTGGGTGCCTGGCGACCTGTACATCACAGGGGGCGGCCTGGCCAACGGTTACCTTGGCGACCAGGCACTGAGCGACGCGCGGTTCTTCGCCCATCCCGTGGATGGCCAGCGCCTGTATCGCACCGGCGATCGGGGTCGCTACCTGCCCGGCGGCGAACTGGAGTTCCTCGGCCGTGAAGACGGCCAGGTGAAAATCCGTGGGCATCGCGTTGAACTGGGTGAAATCGACGCTGCATTGCTCGCCATCCCCGGCGTGGACAACGCAATCAGCCTGGTCACCGGCGAAGCCACCGGGGAGCGCAGCCTGCTGGCCTTTGTCACTGCCGCGCGGACATCGCCAACACCGTTGCCGGACGCGTCCTTGCTCACGACGATCAATCGTTATGCCGACAACCAGGTCGGCGCCTTTGACGCCCAACAGGTTGGCGAATACCAGGCAGACCTGAGTGCCGCGGCGTTGAGCTCGATGCTGGAGGTGATGCTCAAGGCCGGCTTGTTCAGCGGCGAGCTGGCTGAACCCGATGCCCCGGCCATTCTCCACGCGTTGCAGGCACAGCCGCGCCATCACTGGCTGGTGCGCCGCTGGTTGGGCGCGCTGTGCGAGGCGGGCCTGCTGCAACTCGAACAATCGCGCTATCGCCTGGCGCAACCGGCACCCGAGCCGGCGCGGGCCTGGGGCCGGGTGGAACAGGCCGTCGCCTCGGGGCTGTGCAGCCAGGCGCTGTTCGACTATCAACTCAACCACGTCTGGCAATTGCCGCCGTTGCTCAAGGGCGAGGTCAACCCGTTCGACCTGCTGTTTCCCCAAGGCCAACAGGATCTGGCATTGCAGCTGTACGGCGGGGACGCCGTCTCGCGCTACAACAATCACAGCATCGCGGCCCTGATCAACCGCCTCGCCACCCACCATGAAGGCGACGGGCCGCTGCGCATCCTGGAGATCGGCGCCGGCACCGGGGCCACCAGCGCGCCAGTGATCGGCCTGCTCGATGGCCTGGACGTCGATTACCTGTTCACCGACATGACCGCTTTTTTCTTGCCGGCGGCCAAGCAACGGTTTGCCGAGCACGCCTGGGTGCGCTACGGCGTGCTCGATATTGAGCAGGACATCCGCCCCCAAGGGCTGGCCAGCAACAGCGTCGATGTCGTGTTGTGTGCCGGCATGCTCAACAGCGTCAAGGACATCGACAAAGCCCTCGGCCAAATCCCCGAGCTGCTCAGCCCCGGGGGCTGGTTGGTGTTCAGCGAACCCACCGGCGAATGGCCGCCGATCCTGTTGACCCAGGGCTTCATGATGACCCCGGTCAACGACGACCACGACCTGGGCCGTAGCGGGCTACGCGACGCACAGACCTGGCAGGCGCGAATCCAGGCGTTGGGCGGTGAATGCCTGCCCGCCCTGCCCCCGGCCGATCACCCGCTGGCGGCCCTCGGCATGCAGGTGTTCGCCGCCCGTTTCAAGGCCGGGTTCCAGCGCCTGGACGTCGACAGCCTGCGCCGCGCCCTGGCCCAGCGCTTGCCGGAATACATGCTGCCGGCGCACCTGCAAGTGCTCGACCGCTTGCCACTGACCGCCAATGGCAAGGTCGACCGCAAGACCCTGGCCGGCTTGCGCCCCGCCGTTGATGCCCACGTGTCCGCGGGCCAGGCGACGCCGACCGATCCCCTCACCGCCGAGCTGTGCCGGCTGTGGGCCGAGGCCTTGGGATTGACGCAAATTGGCGTCGACGACAGCTTCTACGAAAAAGGCGCCGATTCACTGATCCTCGCCCGTGTCGCCGGTCAACTGCGTGAACAACTGCCCCAGGCCCAGGCCTTGAGTTACGACACGCTGCTGCGGCAGATGCTCAACGAGCCGACTGTCACCGCCCTGGCGCGCCGGCGCACCCACGGCGAAGCCGCGCCAGTGCCCACGGCGGCGGGCGGCGAAGCCCAGCGTGCCTCCAGCAGCAATGCGTTGGTGGTGCCGTTTGGCGGTGGCGAGGTCGGCCCGGTGCGGGTGATGTTCCACGCCGCCCTCGGCACCTTGGATTACTTCCAGCATTTGGGGCGCGCCCTGGCCGAGCAACAGGCCGGCCCGGTGATCGGCTTTGCCGTGGCCGACACCGAGCGTTACCTGGCCCTGGAGCCCAAGCGCCTGATCGAAAGCGTGGCCCAGGATTACGCAGAACGCTTGATCGCCGACGGTCACCAGCGCTTCCAGCTGATTGGTTACTGCCTGGGCGGGCTGCTCGCCACCGAGGTCGCCCGGCGCTTGCTTGAACGGGGCATGGACGTGGTGGACCTGAGCCTGATCGACAGCATTCCGATGTTCATCGACACCGACGAAGAGCTGGCCTACGAGGCGATCTTCGTGCCCAACCTGAACCTGGATCCGGTGAAAACCGTGTTCGGCCCGCACATCGAAGACTATGACGTGTACCGCGCCATCGATCTGCTGATGGCCCGTGACAATCGCCGCGTGCCCGCCGGGGCCATGGCTTCCTTGAGCGGCGACCCGGGCCTTGAAGCCCTGGCGCTGGCGGTGAGACAACAATCGGCGCGCAGCCAGGAACAACGCCTGGCCGAATATGCGCGCCTGGCGTCGGGCCAGGCCGGGGTGCCCATCGGCCCGGAGCTGGTGCCGACGTTGTTTCGCGTCTGCCGCCACAGCATGCGCGCGGCACGGTTCGACCCGCCGCCGTTCCTCGGCAACATGACCTACCTGCGCTGCCTGGAGCAGCAATCGTTCGGCATCACCGGCGGCGTTGGCCACCTGGCGGCACCGTTCTGGGAAGACGCGTGCCTGGGACGATTCGACTTGATCGATGTGCCGGGCAATCACTTCAGCGTGATCGAACCGCCTCACGTCCACACCGTCACCGCGCACCTGCTGGACGCCCTACGGAAAAACTCATGACCGCCGCTCTGGATACCCTGAAACGTCCGGTCAACCGCCTGATTCACTTAGGCGTAGCGTTTGCCGCGGTCGGCGCACTGGTCAACCTGGTGCCCTTCATCGGCCTGACCGAGCTGGGCCGGTTGCTGCTGGCCGGTGGCGTCGACACTCAAGCCTTGTGGCGCTGGGCGGCGCTGGTGGTGATCGCCTTGAGCCTGGGCTGGGTGGCCAACGGCGTGGCCCTGTGGTTGACCCACCTGGCGGACCACCGCCTGCAAGCCAGCCTGCGCGAAGCCATGGTGCGCAAACTGGGACGCGTGCCCCTGGGCTGGTACACCGACACCACCTCGGGCGCGGTGCGCAAAGTGGTGCAGGACGATCTGGAAGACCTGCATCACCTGGTCGCCCACCACGCGGTGGAACTTACCGCGGCCATCGTCATGCCCGTGGCGGGGCTGGTGTGGCTGGTCACGCTGAACTGGCGCCTGGCGCTGCTGGCGGTACTGACCTTGCCGGTGTATGCGCTGGCCTACGCCCTGATGATGCGCGGCTTCGGCGCGAAAATGCAGTTGCTGGACAAGAGCATGAGCCGGGTCAGCGCCGCCATCGTCGAGTTTGTCCATGGCATTGCCGTGGTCAAGGCGTTCGGCCAGGTGGGCCAGGCCCATCGCAGCTATCAGCAGGCGGTCAACCAGTTCAGCGAGCAATACGCCGGTTGGGTCAGACCGCTGCTGCGCCTGGAGGCGTTTTCCTCGATGGCCTTGAGCGTCCCGGTGATTCTGCTGGTGAGCCTGGGGGTGGGCACCTTGCTGTTGGCCAAAGGCTGGATCACGCCGCTGCAAGTGTTCGCCGAGACCTTGGTGGCGGTGGTGATTCCGCAGTCGCTGGTGGTGATCAATCAAAGCCTGACCGCCCAACGCACCGCCCTGGCGGCCGCCGACCGCATCGAAGTACTGCTCAAGGTCGAAGAACTGCCCGCGCCGAAAGTCGGCCAGCAGCCCCAGGGCAGTGACATCACCTTTGAACATGTGCAGTTCGGCTACGACCCCGAGCACCCGATCCTCAACGGTGTCGACCTGCACTGTCCGGCTGGCAGCGTGACCGCCCTGGTCGGTGCGTCCGGTGCGGGCAAGTCGACCCTGGCCAAACTGGTGCCGCGCTTTCACGACGTCAAGGCTGGCTGCGTGCGGGTGGGCGGCGTCGATGTGCGGGACATCGATCCGCGCCAGCTGTATCGGCAGGTCGGTTTCGTCTTGCAGGACGCGCAACTGGTGCATGGGACGGTGGCCGACAACCTGCGCCTGGGCCGCCCCGAGGCCAGCGACGCGGAGGTGGAGATGGCGGCCCGCTCGGCGCAGATTCACCTGCGCATCGAGGCCCTGCCCCGTGGCTATCAGTCGGTGATCGGCGAGGATGCGATTTTCTCTGGCGGTGAAGCGCAACGCCTGTCCATCGCCCGCACGCTGCTGGCCGACACGCCGGTGCTGATCCTCGACGAGGCCACTTCCCACGCCGACCCCGAATCCGAAGCGTTGATCCAGGACGCCCTGTCGGCCCTGGCCCGGGGCCGTACGGTGCTGGTGATCGCCCACCGCCTGGCCAGCATCAGCGGCGTGGACCAGATCGTCGTCCTCGATCAGGGCCGCGTGCTTGAAAGCGGTCGCCATGAATCCCTGCTCCAAGCCAACGGCGCCTATGCCCAGCTGTGGCGCGCCGGCGCCAAGCACTCCGTCCCCGAGTTGGAGATGTCCCTGTGATCCGCAGTCTTGTCACGTTACTGGGGCCGGCGCATGCCGCCCGCCTTTACCGATACCTCGCGTGGCTGGTGACCAGCGCCGTGCTGCAAGGCCTGGCCGTGGCTTTCCTGGTGCCGATCCTGCGCGCGCTGTTTGCCGGTGATCCAGCCACGGCGCTGGCTTGGCTGGCCGGCCTGGCGGCGATGGCCGTGCTGACCTGCATCGCCCATTACCAGCAGGCGATGAAGGGCTTTGCCCTGGCGCTGGTGGTGCTGACCACCCTACATGATCGCCTCGGCCAACACCTGGCCAGCCTGCCCCTGGGCTGGTTCAATTCGGAAAAAATCGGCCGCCTGTCGCGCAGTGCCACCAGCGGCACGTTGATGGTCACCGGCCTGTTCGCCCATTACCTGGGGCCGGTGGTGTCCGGAGTGGTGGTGCCGGCCACAGTCGCGCTGACCTTGTTCATCTTCGACTGGCGCCTGGGCCTGACCGCGGTGCTGTGCGCGCCGCTGATCTACTTCACCCCCCACTGGTCCGCTGCCGCCCTCGGCAATAACGACGCCCGGGTCGAAGCCGCCGCGACCGTGGCCGGTAACCGCGTGGGCGAGTTCGCCCGCTACCAGCAAGTGCAGCGCGCCTTTGGCCGGACCCAGGATGGCTACGCGCCCTTGCAGGCAGCCAACCTGGCGCAGAAACAGGCCGGTGGTTCGATGTTGGCCCAGACCTTTCCCAAACTGCTGGCCGGCGGCCTGCCCGTGCAATTGGCCTTTGCGCTGCTGGTGGGTGTGGGCGTCGCCCTGGCCGTTCGCGGTGACATCGACGCCATTCAACTGGTCGCGTTGCTGGCCCTGGCGGCCCGTTTTGTCGGGCCACTGGCCGAGGCAGCGGCGCGCAGCGGCCTGCTGCGCATGGCCGGTAATGACCTGGAGCAACTGGTCGGCATCCTGCGCGAGTCGCCATTGCCGCAACCCACTGTCAGTCAGCCGTTGACCGCCCCCGGCAGCTTTGCCTTCGAACACGTCAGCTTCGCCTACGCCAGCGGCCCGACGGTGCTGCGCGACCTGAGCTTCACTGCACCGGCCCATTCGATGACGGCGATTGTCGGCGCCTCGGGCTCGGGCAAGACCACCGTCACGCGCCTGCTCATGCGGTTTTTCGATGCGATCGAAGGCAGGGTCAAGGTCGGCGGCGTCGATGTGCGCGAACTGTCCAACGAAGCGTTGATGGCGCAATTGTCGCTGGTGATGCAGGACGTCTACCTGTTCGACGACAGCCTCGAAGCCAACATCCGTGTCGGCAGGCCGGACGCCAGTGCGCAGCAGGTGGCTGAAGCGGCGCGACTGGCCGGCGTCGATGAAATCGTCGCGCGCCTGCCCCAGGGCTGGCGCACCCCGGTGGGAGAAGGCGGCGCTTCACTGTCCGGCGGGGAACGCCAGCGGGTGTCCCTGGCCAGGGCCTTGCTCAAGCGCGCCCCAATCGTGCTGCTGGATGAAGCCACTGCCGCCCTGGATCCCCAGAACGAAGCCTTTGTACAAGCGGCGATTCGTAGCCTGAAGCAAAGCTCGACCGTATTGGTCATCGCCCATCGCCTGCCGACCATCATGGCCGCCGAGCAGATTCTGGTGCTGGACCAGGGCCGCCTGGTGGAATCAGGCACTCACTCGCAACTGCTGGCCCTCGATGGGCGTTACGCCGGGTTCTGGCGTGATCGCCAACGTGCCGGCGGCTGGCGCCTGAATGCGCAGGCCCAGCCATGCTGATCGGGGTGCTGGGTGCCAGTGGCGATGTCGGTCTGGCCAGCGCTCGGGCGCTGTTGAGCTTGGGCGTGAACGAACTGCGCCTGGGCGGGCGTGACGCCCGCAACGGGGCCCGCTGCCTGGCATCGCTCCAGCAGCAATGGCCCGACGCGCGCCTGCACTGGACCGCGGTGGACTTCAATGATGCGGCTGCCCTGGCCGGGTTCGCCCATGGCTGCGACGTAATGCTCAACTGCGCCGGTCCTTCTTGGCGATTGGAAGATCGGGCCGCCCGGGCGGCGTTGCAAACCGATGCGCACTACGTGGATGCCGCCGGCGAGGTGGCACTTGAGCCGAGCCAGTGGCACAACCGTTGCGCCGTCCTCGGAGCCGGCCTGCAACCAGGGCTTACCGGGTTGCTGCCCCGTTGGCTGGCCCAGCAGGCTTTCTCTGGGGTCCAGGGACTGACCAGCTATTTCGGCCTGCGTGACCAATTCACCGCCGTGGCCGCCGACGACTTCCTGCAAGGGGCGGTGGACGGCACCAGCGAACCCCTGGCGGCCTGGCGCAACGGACGTTGCAGTCGGGCGCTGCGCCGCAGCCGGGATGTGCTGCTGCCGTGTTTCCCCGGCCAGGTTCACTTGCTGCCCTATTTGAATCGGGAAGGCGAATGCCTGGCCATGGACCTGCGCCTGGACGTCGGCCATTGGTTCAACGTGATCACTGATGGACATGTGCTCAAGGCCCTGGACCTGGCCCACAGCCTGCCGCGCGCCGATGCGGTGCAGCGGTTGTGCGAGGCCAGCCGGCTGGACCTCAGTGGCCAGGCCCCTTTCGTCACGTTGCTGCTGCAACTCGACGGGGTGTGGGACGGGCAGGCACGCACCCGCAGCCTGGTGCTCAGCGGCACAGGCAACGCGTCGCTGACCGGAGCAAAGGCCGCCGCCACGGTGGTCAGCGTGGCGAACGGTGAGATCAGCACTGGCTGCCATTACGCCGCCCAGGTGTTGCCACCCGCCGCCAGCCTTGAACGCCTGCAACGCACCTCGGCGATCCGTGCCCTGAATCTGCTGCCCGGCCCGCTCGATCACCTGCACACCGTTGAAGAAGGTTGCCTATGAACAGCGCCCTGAATGAACTCGAACACGTGAGCCTGGGGGGGATGGCCCAGGTGTTGCTGCACACCCAGGCTTTGCCGGTGCAAGTCTGGCGCAGCGCCGATCAGATCAACCAGGCCTTGGGCACGGCGCCCCGCCATGCCTGGATCGTGCGGCGCTGGCTGGCGGCGCTGACCCGCGCCGGTGCGCTGCGCGAAGACGCCGGACGCCTCGCCTGGCAAGGCACGCCACCCCCGGCCGCGGTCGAAAACTTGCCCGGGCTGTACGCCGAACTGGGCTTCCCGGCCAGCATGGCGCCCCTGCACCGCCAGGTCATCGAGTGCCTGCCCGACCTGCTGCGCGACCAACTCGCCCTGGCACCGTTGTTGGTGCAATCGGGTGACCCCGTCGCGGTGCTGGGCGCCTACCAGCGCAACCACTTCACCGCGGCGATCAATCAAGCCCTCGCCGCACGGGCAAGCGAAGTCCGTGCCCTCGGCGATGTACTGCGGGTGCTGGAGTTGGGCGGTGGCGCGGCCTGCACCACCCGCGCCGTGCTGGCAGCGGTGCCAGCGCGGGAAAAGGACTATCGCTTTACCGACATCAGTTCGCGTTTCACCGGGGCAGCCCAGCGGGAGTTTCGCCGGGCACCGGGGATGCACGTCGGTTTGCTCGACCTGGTCCGGGACTTCGCCGAGCAAGGCATCGAGGCCCGCAGCCAGGACCTGGTGGGCGCTGGCAACGTCCTGCACAACGCCCGTGACTTGCCCCGCAGCCTCGGGCGGATACGCGCCTGCCTGCGGGACGGCGGGAGCTTGTTGTTCAGTGAGTCCATCGCGGACAACCCGGCGATGCTGACCTTCATGCACCTGCTGCTGTCGCCGCCCGCCGGTGCGCCGTTGCGCAGTGCCGATGAAGTGTTCATCCCGCCTGATGCATGGCGCCAGGCCTTGCAGGCCCAGGGTTTCCAATTACTCGAAGTTTGGCCCGCGGCCACCGACCCGCTGGCGGCCGCCGGGCAACGTTTGTTTCACGCCGTAGGAGTTTCATGATGACGCTGCACGTTGACATCCTGCTGATCGAGCTACCCGCCGGCGCATTTCCCTGGCATTTACCGGCCCTGACGGACCTGGGCATACATCAGCGCTCCCCGGCACGCCTGATGGCGGTGATCGAACGCCAACGCCCCGCCGTGGCGGTCATGAACGCCGAACAGCTGGAACGGCTGCTGGACTTCCCCGCGTTGCCATTGACCGACCTGAGCTACCTGGAACAGGTGCTGTTCATCACGGCGCAACCGGGCGACTGGCAACTGGCCGAGCGGGCGGCGGCACAGCTCAATTGCGGCGTCCAGGGGTTTACGGATGCCCTCGGCGAATGGCGCGACCTGGCCAGCGTCAAGCTCGAACATCAACGTTGGCGCGAGCGGGCCCTCGGGCATCCCGACGTGAGCAGTGTCGCGCTGCACGGCCAGACCTTGTTCGCCGTGCCTCACCCTTGCGAGGCCACCTGGGTCGAGGATCACCTCGATGCGACCGAAGCGGCCCTCGACCTGCAGTTTTCCAGCGAGCAACTCGTCGAAGCGGTACGGCTCAATGATCGGCTGGGCCACGCCGCGTTGCTGTCGATGCTCAACGGCCTGGACCATTGTGGTCTGTTGCCCGCCCCGTTGAACGATGTCGCCCAGGGGCTGGCCCATGGGGGCATCGCGCCGGGTCATCGGCCGTTGATCGCGCGCTGGCTGGACGTGTTGCAGGGGCAAGGTCTGTTGCGCCGCCAAGGCACCCGCCTGCACCCGACCCTCGACACCAGCGCCTGGAGCGACGAAGCCCTCGAAGGCATCTGGACGCAACTGACCCTGGACTGGGCGCGCAACACCGGCGGCAGCGGCACCCTCGACTATGCACGGGACAATGCCCGTCAATTACCGGCGCTGATGCGCGGCGACTGCGCGGCGGTGCACCTGTTGTTTCCCGAGGGGCGCACCGAACGCGCGGCAGCGTTGTACCGCGAAAGCCTGGCGGCCCAGTACCAGCATCGCGCCGTAGCCCATTGGGTTGGCGCCTGGGCCGCACGCCAGAGCGCCGATGTGCCGTTGCGCGTGCTCGAAGTCGGTGCCGGCACCGGGTCCACCACCCAGGCGGTGTTGCCGGCCTTGGCCGATGCTCCGGTGGACTACCTGTGCACCGACGTGTCGCGCTATTTCAGCGAGCAGGCCGCCGAGCGCCTGCAAGACTGGCCGTGGGTTCGCCACGGCGTGTTCGACATCGACCGCCCTGCCCTGGCCCAGGGTTACCGCAGCCAGGAGTGGGACCTGATCATCGCCGGAGGCGTGCTCAATGCCGCTCGCGATACCGAGCGCTCCCTGGCGAACCTGCTCGTCCTGCTCAAGCCAGGCGGCTGGCTGGTATTCAGCGAACCCACGCAAGAGGAATTCTGGGTGATGGCCTCCCAGGCCTTCATGCTCAACCAGGCCGACGATGAACGTCAGGTCAGCAGCACCACCTTCCTGAACCTCACCCAGTGGCAAACCGCGCTGGCCAGGAGCGGATTCCACGGCAAGCGCAGCCTGCCCGCCGTCGGACACCCACTGGCGCGCCTGGGCCATCGCGTCTTCGTCGCCCAGGTACCCACCCATCGCCTGAGCCGCGCGGCACTGGCCGCGCACCTTGAAGAGCCGGTCTTGGGTCTTGAACTACTCGACCAATTGCCCGACGACCCTACGCTGGCCCAGTGGGCTCGCCTCCCGGAGACTTGCCCATGAACAGCGCCCCTGCGCGCAAACGCGTGATCGTGGCCGGCACCGCGTTCGGCCGCATCTACCTGCAAGCCCTGGCCCGCGCCCACGATCGCTACCAACTGGTGGGCATCCTGTCCCGCGGCAACGCCTACTCGAAAGCTTGCGCCGAGCATTACGGGGTGGCGCTGTACGAGACCGTCGAACAGGTGCCGGATGAGGTCGATATCGCCTGCGTGGTGGTGCGCTCCGGGGCAACCGGGGGCGCCGGCGGTGACTTGGCTCAACAGTTTTTGCGCCGCGGCATCCATGTGTTGCAGGAGCATCCGGTGCACCACCGCGAAATCGCCGCGTGCATGCAGGCCGCGCGCCAGGGCCAGGCCGCCTATGCAGTGAACACGCTGTACCCGAATATTCTGGCGATCCGGCGCTTTCTCGCCGTGGCCGCCTACCTGCGCGATCAACAGGGGCTGGCGTACATCGAAGCCGCTTGCAACAGCCAGGTCGCCTACCCGCTGCTGGATATTCTCGGGCGCCTGGCCGGTGGGCTACGGCCCTGGTCGTTCGCGGCCCCGGCCCCTACGGCCGGGGAACATCCGTTCACCCGGCTCGATGCCCGTTTCAATGGCGTCCCCATCAGCTTGCGAATACAGAACCAGGTGCACCCCAAGGACCCGGACACCCACTCGTTCCTGCTGCATCGCCTCGAAGTCGGCTGCGAAGCCGGGGTGCTGAGCCTGGGGGACACCCACGGCCCTGTGCTGTGGAATCCGCGCCTGCACGCACCGAGGGACAGCACTGCCCGACTGATCATGGCCGGCCCCGGCAGCGAACGGCTGGCCGGGCCAACGATGGTGCTGCTCGATCCGCAGGTGCCCCTGAGCTACCGGCAGGTGTTCAACCAGGTCTGGCCCGACGCGGTCAGCGTCGCCTTGGACGCGTTATGCCGCGACATCGACGAACCTTCGCGGCGCCTGCACAGCGGCGTCTGGGCCACCGAGGTGTCCATGGCCTGGCGCGAAATGAACAACCTGATCGGCATGCCCACCTTGATCGAGCCACCCGTGCCCCGCGCGCTGCCCCTGGCCGAACTCCAGGCGCTGGTCGACGCCGTGCAACCCCCTTGCGGTGACGACACCGCCCAACTGCTCGGAGCGCTGCCGTTTTGAACACTGCCCAACCTTTGTCCAATTGCAGCCACGTGTTGCTGTGGGTGCGCGACTTGCACCAGGCCGTGGCGAATTTTCGCGCCGCCGGTTTCGAAGTCACCTACGCCACTGCCGAGGCGCGCGCGCAACACGCGCACATCTGGTTCAGCCAGGGGCCGATCATCGAGTTGCTCACCACACCGCGTCACGCCTGGCTGTTCAAGTGGCCCATCGACTGCCTGGCCGGCCGTGGCGCCGGGCGGCGGATGTTGCGCTGGGCCGCCCAGGGCGAAGGGTTCTGCGACCTGGCGCTGCTGTGCGACACCCCGGCCCTGGCGCTGCGCCTCAAGGGCCTGGCGGGCTGCGGCGTGGCCATGGGTCGCACGGTGAGCTGGCGGCGTACCTGCGTGGATGGCCGCCAGACCCGATTTCGTTTCGTCTATCCACGCCACGACCGCCTGCCCTTCCTGGTCACGCCCTATGAGCCGGCCCAGCATCCGCCCCAAATGATTCACCCCAACGGCGCCACGGGCCTGGCGGCAATCCACATGGGCGTCCATCCCGCCGACCACACCGCCCTCAGCTTGCTGACCGGCGACGACCCGTTGCTGCGTATCCAGGCGGCCGAATACACCGGCGTACAGGCGGTGCGAATCGCCGGCCTGGCGCACCCGCTGATTCTGCACGGCGCCCGTTTACTGGGTTGCCCGACCGTTCAAGGAGATTGCCATGCTTGATGGATGCACCGACTGGCCCGACGACTTCATTCGCCGCTATCGCGAACACGGTTATTGGCAAGGCGTGCCCCTGGGCCAGCTGTTGCGCGAGCAGGCGCTGCGCACGCCGCACAAAGAGGCGCTGGTGGATGGCCATCGACGTTGGCGTTACGCCGAGCTCGATCTGCAGGCCGACCGCTTGGCCGCCGGGCTCGCCGACCGAGGCCTGCGCGCTGGCCAACGGGTATTGGTGCAACTGCCCAACATCGCTGAATTTTTCAGCCTGACGTTCGCCCTGTTGCGCCTGGGCGTGATTCCGGTGTTCGCCCTGCCGGCCCATCGCGAACATGAACTGGTCCACTTGGCCCATCTGAGCCAGGCCGTGGCCTATGTGATTGTCGATCGACACCTGGGCTTCGACTATCGACCGCTGGCACGGGCCCTGTGTAAACAAGCGCCGAGCCTGCAACAGGTCTTTGTGGTCGGGGCGGCCGAGGCGTTCGTCGCCCTGGGCGACTGCGTTGCCGACCCGCGTCCGCTGCCGGCGCCAGACTCACGGGAAGTCGCCGTGCTGCTGCTGTCCGGTGGCACCACCGGCCTGCCCAAGCTGATCCCGCGCACTCATGACGACTATGCCTGCAACGCGCGCCTGGCAGCCCGCGCCTGCGGCTTCGACAGCCACACCCGCTACCTGGCGGCGTTGCCCGTGGCCCATAACTTCCCCTTGGCCTCACCCGGCGCGTTCGGGGTGTTCAGTGGCGGCGCCACCCTCGTGCTGGCGCCGGAGCCCAGCCCGGACACCACCTTCGAACTGATCGAAGGCGAACGCATCACCCACACCGCGTTGATTCCGCCGCTGGTCCTGCTGTGGCTGGAAATGGCGCAATGGTCCGAACACGACCTGAGCAGCCTGCAATGGTTACCGGTCGGTGGCGCGCGGCTCAAGGCCGAGATCGCCGCGCGTATCGGCCCGACCCTGGGCTGTGGCCTGCAACAGGTCTACGGCATGGCCGAAGGGTTGCTGTGCTTCACGCCGCTGGATGATCCACAAGCACGCATCTTCGAAACCCAGGGCCTGCCGCTCACCGCCGACGATGAGATCCGCATCGTCGACGCCGATGACGTGCCAGTCGCCCCAGGCGCCGTGGGCGAACTGCTGGTGCGCGGCCCCTACACCATTCGCGGTTACTACAACGCCGCCGAACAGAATCTGCGCGCCTTCACCGCCGACGGTTTCTACCGCAGCGGCGATCTAGTGCGGCGTTTGCCCGAGGGCCATTTGATCGTCGAGGGGCGGACCAAGGATGTGATCAATCGCGGCGGCGAGAAAATTCCGGTGGAGGAAATCGAGAATCTGTTGCTGGGCCATCCGTTGATTCGCGATGTCGCCCTGGTGGCCTTGGCCGATGAGCTGCTGGGTGAGCGCAGTTGCGCCTGTGTGCTGGCCCATGGCGAACAGGTCGAACTGGGCACGATCAACGCCTGGCTGCGCGAGCGTGGACTGGCCGCCTACAAACTGCCGGACCGCTTGCAGGTGCTGCGCGAGTTCCCGCTGACGCGCCTGGGCAAGGTCAACCGCAAGGCCCTGGCGGAACAGGTGCAGGCCTTATGAGCAGCGAAATGTCACCGTGGTTACGCGTGCTGCGTCAGGGCGACCAACCCCGGGCCCGCCTGGTGTGCCTGCCCCACGCCGGAGGCAGCGCGAGTTTCTTCCGTCCGTGGCTGACGCACCTGCCGGGGGATATCGACTTGCTGGCCGTGCAATATCCCGGACGAGAAGAACGGTTCAACGAGACGCGTATTGCCTGCCTGGCCCGCCTGGCTGAACACATCAGCCAGGCCCTGTTGAGTTTGCCCTCCCGCCCGCTGTGGCTGTTTGGCCACAGCATGGGCGCGGCGCTGGCCTACGCCGTCGGTGTGCAGTTGGAGGCGGCAGGCGTCGGTGCCGAGCATGTGTTTGTCTCGGCCCACCCGCCTCCGCACCGGCAACCAACCAGTGACCTGCACCGCCAGGACGATGCCGCACTGATCGCCGACATCCTGCGCCAGGACGCCGAGGCCACGAGCCTATGGGGCAACCCGCAACTGCGCGGGTTGTTCCTGCCGACCCTGCGCAGCGATTACCAGGCCATCGAAACCTGGCAACCGGCGCGGCTTGACCGTTTGGCGGCACCCATCGACGTACTGCTGGCCCGGGCCGACACCGATGTCAGCCTTGACCAGGCCCGGGCCTGGGCGGACCTGAGCGAACACACCCCGGATATCCGCCAGTTCGACGGCGATCATTTTTACCTCAAGCAACAGCCGCGCCCCGTGATCCATCACTTGCTGCGACGCACGGCCTACCTTCAAGGAGACACGGTATGAACACCCCGGAACACTGCACCGGCCTGCCGGACATTCGCCACGCCATCGACACCCTCGACCGGCAGATCATCGATGCCCTGGGGCTGCGCATGCAGTACGTCAAGGCGGCCTCGTCGTTCAAACCCGACCAGGCCAGTATCGCCGCACCGGACCGCGTCGCGGCGATGTTGCCACAGCGCCGGCAGTGGGCGCAGGAGGCCGGGCTGGACGGTGAATTCGTCGAGGGTCTGTTCAATCAGGTCATCCACTGGTACATCGCGGAACAAACGGCGTTCTGGCTGCAAAAAAAGAGCGCGGCCGTATGATCGAAGCAGCCTTAATGAGTGTGTTCGAAGCTGCGCACCAGCTCGCCCTGAAGCATCAGCGGCCCGTTGTCGCCGTGAGTTCGCGCCCCGCACCGTACCTTGATCCGTTGGCGCTTTACGAAACGCACCGGCAGGGCTGTTTCTGGCGTGCTCACTCGCCGGACCTGGCTCTGTTCGGTCTGGGCTGCGCCTGGCAGCTCGAAGCCACGGGCCCCCTGCGATTGGCCGAGGTGAACCGCCAATGGTTCGCGCTGTGTGCCGACGCGGTGATCGCCGGCCGCCATCCACCGCTGCTGCTGGGCGGCATGCGTTTCGACACGCAACAACCTTGCGCGCCGCATTGGGCGCCATTCGCCGATGCCAGCTTTCACCTGGCCCAATGGCTGCTCAGCGAGGACGGTGACGGCCGCTGGCTGCGTTGCCAATGCGTGGTGGAACCCGGCAGCGATCCGGCTGCATTGGCGCGCGCCAGCCTGGCGGCGCACCAACAGCTTTTCGCGTCGCCACGCTCGCTCGCATCGCACCCGGAGGTGATCGAGCGCACCGCATTGCCCGCGCCCCAGTGGCACGCCAAGGTCGCCAACGCCTTGCAGGCCATCGACAGCGGCGAGCTGAGCAAAGTGGTGCTCGCCCGCCATATCGAATATCAGCTGGACGCCGCCCTCGATAGCGGCGCCGTCATGCGCCGGCTGCACGAGCGGCGCAACTCATCCCATCTGTTCGCCTTGCACCGCGCAGGCAGCTGTTTCATGGGGGCCACCCCGGAGCGGCTGCTCAGTTGTCGGGAAGGCCACCTGAGCACCCATGCCCTCGCCGGTAGCGCGCGCCGCGCCCCAACGCCCGAGGAAGACCAGCAAGTGGGCGCAGGCTTGTTGGCGGACCCCAAGGAACTGCATGAACATCAATTGGTGGTGCAGACCATCCTGCAAGGCTTGAGTGGCATCGTCAGCGACCTGCAAGCGGCCACCCGACCCGAACTGCTGAAACTGGCCACGGTGCAGCATCTGAGCAGCCCGATCAGCGCCCGGCTTGTAGAGGGGTGTGGTTTGCTGGACGGCATCCAGGCCTTGCACCCCACCCCAGCGGTTGGAGGTTTGCCAGGGGCGACGGCCATGGGCTTCATTCGCCGGCACGAGGGCTTCGACCGCGGCTGGTACGCCGCGCCCGTGGGTTGGCTGGACTCCCGGGGCAACGGCGATTTCCTGGTGGCCCTGCGTTCGGCACTGATGACGCCTTTGCATTGCCACTTGTTCGCAGGCTGCGGGATTGTCCAGGGGTCTCGACCGGCCGATGAATACGAGGAAACCCAAATCAAACTGGCGAGCATGGAGCAGGCCTTGCACCTCGCTCCACGCTAACGGCGAGCCAATGATGAACCGGTTGCCAGAGATTGCTCCCGCTGGGTTCCGTAGGAGCTGGCGAAGCCTGCGATCTTTTGATTTTGATCTTTCCCTTGAGACTCAAGTGCCGGGGGAAAGATCGCAGCCTCGCTTCGCTCGACAGCGCCTACAGGCCCAGCGGGAGCAATCCCTGGCCACGGGTTTGTCGATTGCCTTAAGTGAACAGCGTTACCGTACACGCTCAAAGACGATGTGCACCTTCGCCCCATCGGGACGGCGAAAGTCTTCCACCATCCGGTCGCCGTCGACCTTCAACTGCAGGTCATCCCGGGTACGCACAGCGCCCACCCAGTTCGGGAACGTAGACCCTTTGACAATGTTGCCTGAGAAATCACCGTTCTGGTCGACGGTATATCGCCCGAAGAAACCGATGCTCCCCGCCATCGCTGCCCGGTTTTCCTCATCGGTGCCTTCACCACGCACATTGGAACGAAACACCGGCACGCGGGGGTCAGTGAGCACTTCGACAAACGTCAGCTCTGGGGTGAAGACGAGCCAGCCATGAGGGTCGGGGCCGTAAGCATCGGCCTTGCTGCCCTGGCTCTCAACGGTTGCACTGACCATGCGCCATGTCCCGACCAAAGCGTTTTCTTTGCCCGTAAACACGCTGGAGCATGCCGATAAGGCAACGATCGCACCGACTGCCAGTACCTTATCTTTCACACTCATCCGCATCACCTTTCACTCGCCGCAACAACGCCATGGACAATAGAGTGGGATTCCTCCTGGTCGGCTCGGTCTTTATCCCTGGCCGCGATGACCGCCAAGCGCTGTTCCCTGGAAGCGGCATAATCGGCCTGTCGTCCCAGTTGCCAACCCAAGTAGCCCCACAGCAACGCGCAACCCGCGCCCACCACAGCGACCGGGCCGGCGCCTTGCCCCAGCAGGTCAAGCAGACTCTTGATCCAGCCGCTCATGGCGTCACCCGCGCGATAGACCACGGTGGCGATGAAGTTCTTGGCCTTGTATTTACTCTCGGCATCCAGTGGCGCGAACAGCATTTCCCGGCCCGGTCGGACGAACGCGTACTCGCCGATCCGCCGCACGATCATCAGCGCCACCAGCAGCGCGAACCCCGGCGCCAACGCCAGGCCCAGGAAGCCGATGCACATCAGCAGCGGCACGATGGCCAGCAAGGCGCGCACCCCCAGCTTCGGCGCGATACGGCCGGTGATGAACAGCTGGGACAGCAACGCCCCGGCCTGCACGACGATGTCGATGGTGCCGAAGATGCGCACTTGCGCTTCGCGATCCGGATAATGCTCGGCCACCAGGCGCGCCTGCTCGAAATAGAGAAAAGTGCTGACCGTCGCCAACAACACGACAAACCCGGCAATGCCCAACAGGTAAGGCGACCCGAGCACGGCCGTCAAACCGCTGAACGGGTTGCCCTGCAAGGGCTGCCGGGGATTTTGCGTCGGCGCGGCGCCAAGACGGCCAGCCCCGCCCTTTTCGCGCCATGCCATCAACGCCCGTTTCAACACCAGCGTGACGCCGAGCAACAAGGCCGCCAGAAACATCAACCCCGAAGCGCCGAGCGCACCGATGAGCAACGCGCTCAGGGCCGGCCCCAACAGGCCGCCGACGCTGGCGCCTGCGGCGATGAAGGCAAACAGACGCTTGGCCTGCTCGCTGTCGAATACATCCGCCATCAGGCTCCAGGCCACGGAGACGACGAACAAGTTATAGACCGAGATCCAGACATAAAAGACCCGGGCCAGCCAGACGCTGTCCGGCTGGAACTGGAACAGCTCGACGAACATCAGCAGGTTGAAGCCGAAGAAGCCGTACACCCAGTCGATCAGGCGCAGGCGTGGCACTCGGGCACTGAGCCAGGCGAACAATGGCACGGCCGCCAGCATGACCAGGAAGGTCGCGGTAAACAGCCATTGCAAATTCTCCACTCCCGCCGCGATGCCCATCGATTCACGGATCGGGCGCAGCATGAAGTAACCGGTGAAGAGGCAAAGGAACAGCAGGAACCCGCACAGCGCCGGACGCAACTCGCCGTCGCGGGCGTTGAGGGCGAGGCTCAGCCGGTGCAAATAGGAAGGCGCACTCATAGGGACTCCAGGGAGACGGCAATAAGAAAGGTCAAGCGCGGGACGGACGCCCGCGCCCAGGCTCGCATCAGCGATAGGTCACGCCGGTGAGGCGCTCGGAGACGGCCCAGAGCCGCTCGGCATCCGCCTGCGCGCTTGCGGCGGGCGGCGTCTTGGCGAAGCCCAACGGACCGCGTCTTTCAGCGTCCCCGGTCGGGCCGTAATACGCTCCGCCCACGGCTTGCGCAGCCGTGGCGGCGTACAACGTCGGCAACGCCCCTTGAGCCGCTGAGTGATACGCGTCGCGGTCCTTGGCCCAGCGCCGACCGAACTCGCTGTCCAGGCCAGGGCCGCGTTCGACCAACTCGGTGACCGCCACGCCGGGGTGCGCCGCGATGCTGCGAATGCCCCAATTTTCAGCGTCACTGCGCCGCTGCAAGGCAAAGGCCCAGTGCAGGACCGCCAGTTTCGATTGCGCGTAGGCCGCATAAGGGTCGTATTTCTGCTCGCTCTGCAGGTCATCGAGGTTCATCGTGCCCCGGGTCGCAGCAATGCTGGACAGGCTCACCACGCGGGCATCCTGGCTTTGACGCAAGAGCGGCACCAGCAGGCCGGTCAGTGCGAAATGCCCCAGGTAGTTGGTGGCCAACTGAAGCTCAAAGCCATCGGCGGACGTGCCCCGCTCGGGCGGCGCCATGACGGCGGCGTTGTTGATCAACACGTCGAGGCGCGGCAGCCGCTGATTGAGACGCTGGGCCAGGTCGCGCACCGATGAAAGATCGGCCAGGTCCACGTTCTCGAACTGCACCTTGGCGTCGGGTACGGACTCACGGATACGCGCGATGGCCTGGGCGCCGCGCTCCGGGTTGCGCGCGGCGATGATGACCTCGGCGCCGGCACGTGCCAACGCCAGCGCGTCCTCGTAGCCCATGCCACTGGTGCCGCCGGTGACCAGGACAATCCGGCCTTTCTGGGACGGCATGTCATGGGTCGACCAGTCCGGTTTCGGTGCTACGCGATCGGACGCCTCGACACTCACTGAAGCGAGCAGCGCGATGCCGGCGGCAAGGGTTCTCGCCCGTCTCGCCAGCCGGCCCTTGTCACTCACGCGGCCGAGGGTGGGTGTTGTTGTGTTATTCCACATGGTGATAGTCCCTTTCTGAAGAAATGAACCGGCATCGCCGGACGGTCACTGTTTGGAGCACGCCTCGGCCAACTGCAGAAAGCTGACGTGCTTCTTGATGCCTTGGCTGTTCAAATAGGTCATCTTGGCTTGCACGACCTCGCACACCGGCGATGTCGCCTCCTCGATATGGATGACCCTGGCGATGTCCAGCGGCATGCCATATTCGTAGGCCGGAATCTGCGTTTGTTCTTTGGCGAGCAGCGGCGAGCCGCTCAAGGAGATGACGGCCAGCAGGCCGGCAATCGACAGGTTTCGAATATTCATAGTGGGCTCCACGACACGGTCCTCGTTGGGATGGTCGTAGCACTCTAGGAGGGGGCGACTGACGTCAAGGTGACTGCTGGCTGACGGGAAGATGTCAACGCGGGCGCAATGCTGTTCACTTAAGAAAAATGATGGACCTGTGGCCAGAGATTGCTCCCGCTCGGCCTGTAGGAGCTGTCGAGCGGAGCGAGGCTGCGATCTTTTTCCAGACACTTGAACCTCAAGCGAAAGATCAAAAGATCGTCCGAACGCGGCCCGAGCCTTCGCCAGCTCCTACAGAGCCCAGCGGGAGCAAGCTCCCTCGCCACGGGTTTGTCGATTGCCTTAAGAGAACAGCCTTGCAAACGCGAGCGGGCTTTTACTCGCGGGGGGCGACGACTAAGGCGCCGCCTGGTTCATCAAGGAAAAGCCGAAGGTATTGAAGCCATTTTCGCTGTGGGCGAACACACGCCCGCCGTGCATGGACGCCACCGCTCGCACGATGGAAAGGCCCAGGCCATGGTGCGCATCGCTTCGCGCCCGGGCGGCGTCGGCGCGATAGAAACGCTCGAACAAACGCTCCAGGTGCACCGTGTCGATGGGCTCGCCGGCATTGGAAACGCTCACCTCGACCTGCGTGCCGTCGCCAACCAGGCTGACCTGGATGGTGCTGGCCGGCACCGCATGGCGCGCCGCGTTCTGTATCAAATTGGCCAGGGAACGGTGAAAAAGGCGTCGGTCGATGCTCACGCGCATGTCGCCTTCGATCACCACGCTCAGTTGTTTGTCGTGCAGCACCGGCTCCAGGTACTCCACCGTCTTCGACGCCTCTTCATACAGCGAGACATCACTGAGTTCGGTGGCCCGCTGCCCGCTTTCCGCCCCGGCGAGGAACAACATGTCGTTGACGATGCCGCCCATCCGTTCCAGCTCTTCGAGGTTCGATTGCAGCAAGTCCTGGAGCTCACCCACATCTCGTCCATGGGCCAAGGCCACCTGGGTCTGGCCGATCAGGTTGGTCAGGGGTGTCCGCAACTCGTGGGCGACATTGGCGTTGAACCCTTCGAGCTGACACCACGCCGCTTCCTGGCGCGCCAGGGCGCCGTTGAACGACACCGCCAATTCCTGCAATTCCGCGGGCAACGCCTCAGTGTCCAGCCGCTGCTTCGAATCCCCCGGCGGCAGGCTATTGGCCTGACGGCTCAAGCGCCGCACCGGCCCGAGGCCGAAACGCGCGATCCAGTAACCGAGCAGCGCAACCAGGCCGATGCCCAACGCCGAGGTCAAGATCAGTATCTTGGTGAAATGGTTCAGGGTCTTCCTGAACGGCGTCGAGTCCAATCCCACGATGAAGCGCAGCTCCGGGCGATTGCCCATGGCGGGAATGGTCTTGAGCAAAACCATCATGGGGCACTCACGCTCTCGCCCAGGCAATTGGAGGCTGAAGAGTCCATCGGCGCGCTTGGACCAATCCTGGCCGTCCGGCATCGCCCCGCCATAGCTGAAGGCCGGGTTATCCACCAGAATCCAATAACGGACCCGTTCATCCGCGGGCGTCAGGCCGTCGAGCTTCTGGCGCAAGCCGACCCAGAACGTCGGCGAATCGTATTTCGCCAGCACCGGGTCCAGCACCGAATGGCGCAGGACCAGTTCGTTCTGCATCTGTTCATCGAGCGATTGCTTCAAGGACGAACGCAGCAGTGTCGCGCTGATCGACATGATCAGCAGGACAGCGAGGGCAAACATCAGGGCCAGCCGCTTGGCGATGGAAATCTTCATCACGACGCACCACTTTGCCTGCCAGGTTCTTCCCGGCTTTCCAGCACATACCCCATGCCGCGGACGGTATGCAGCAGCTTGCGCGGATACGGCGCGTCCACCTTGGCGCGCACGCGCTTGATCGCGACCTCCACCACATTGGCGTCGCTGTCGAAATTCATGTCCCAGACCTGCTCGGCAATCATCAGCTTGGACAGAATCTCGCCCTGATGTCGCGCCAACAGGCTCAACAGACAGAACTCCTTGGCCGTCAGGTCCAGCCTCAGCCCACCCCGGGTCACCTTGCGTGCTTGCAGGTCGACCTCCAGATCGTCGATGCGCAAATGCGTCAGGTCGGCCGTGTCACCGGCGCGGCGACGGATCAAGGCCTGGACGCGCGCGACCAGTTCGGCAAATGAAAATGGTTTGCCCAGGTAATCATCGGCGCCCTCGCGTAACCCTCGAATGCGGTCATCCACGGTTCCCCTGGCGGACAACATGATGACCGGGGTTTTCTTGTGCAGGCGCAGCCCTTGCAGCACGTCGTAGCCGTCCTTGCCCGGCAGCATCACATCCAGGATCACCACGTCGTAATCCCATTCCAGCGCGTAATGCAGGCCATCGATGCCATTAGTGGCAACGTCGACGATGTAGCCGAGCTCGGTCAAGCCACGATGGACGTAGGAGGAGGTTTTTTCTTCATCCTCGACAATGAGCAGGCGCATCAGGTGACTCCTCTACGGAAGCAAGGCAACCCAGTGAGTCTAGGCAGTGAAGGTGTCTGGAGGCTGACGGCTTCCTGACATTTTTGTCAGAAAGTCATTCAGAGACTGTTAACCACTCTCAGGGGGGCGTGCCAGAGTTGACGGAGCAAGCTCCAGGAATAATCGTCTGCCTTATCAATAACCCGTACTCCCCTTGACCCGGACACAAGTGATAACAATCAATCGTGAAATGGAGGAAGATCCGACGCTACCTCAGTTCCCCATGTTTTCAGCCAACTTCTAATCTCAGCACCAGTCAAATGCTCGCCCGTTTCTTTGTAGGCGTTCCACGAAACCAACGCCTCACGCTTGAAGCTTTTCCGCACTACCTCTCGCGCTACAAGCCGAGGAAGAACTTCTCGCATACAGCAGCGCACTGAACGTTGCTGGGTGTTCGGCAATTGCTGGGTACGGGATGTCAGATCCTCATCAGTTTTGATCGACGTAGTCATGCTTGGCCTCTCCATTTTTCATTTGAGTCACCTCGTGTAGCTGCGGATCGCCATGTTCATCGTTCTTTATTCGAATTTAGAATTATTGATATAGCTAACGAAACTAAGCAAATGACCTTTCAGTCACCTATCTTGACCTCAATATCTGCCAATCTGGCTGACGCCGGAACGTTACCCAACGGCCCAGAGGCGCCATCAAACGGCGCCGGACCAACGTTCATCCGCAGGATACGGATCCGCTCGTACGTTCACATTGATTGAAAACCGCAAGACCGATAAGGAGATCACCCCTGTGGTGGATGTACAGCAATCATTGGATTCAATTTCCCCTGGCATCTCCCCTGGCGACGACCCTTACGGCGCCACCTTCCTTGCAACGGCCCACTGACACCCAAACAAGAGCCAAAGGAAGTCGTTCATGGCAATCACGCAAAACAGCCGTCTGGTGCAGGTCGACAGTCCGCTCGGCGGCGATGTCCTGGTGCTGCAGGGCATGGAAGGCAGCGAAGAACTGGGGCGGTTGTTTCACTACGAATTGGACCTGACGTCCGAAGATCGGGCGATCACGTTCGATCAATTGCTGGGCAAGCCGATGGGCCTGACCCTGGAACTGTATGACGGCGGCAAACGCTACTTCCACGGCATCGTCTGCAGTTGTCGGCAGTTGACCGGGCACGGTCAATTCGCTGGCTACCGCGTCAGCCTGCGCCCCTGGTTCTGGCTGCTCACGCGCACCTCCGATTGCCGGATTTTCCAGAACAAGACGGTGCCGGACATCATCAAGCAGGTGTTCCGCGACCTCGGCTTCTCCGATTTCGAAGACAGCCTGAGCGGCAGCTACCGCGAGTGGGAGTATTGCGTGCAGTACCGCGAAACCAGCTTCGACTTCGTCAGTCGGCTGATGGAGCAGGAAGGCATCTATTACTACTTTCGCCATGAAAAGGGCCGTCACGTGCTGGTCCTCGCCGATGCCTATGGCGCTCATTCCACGGCGGCGAACTATGCCTCGGTGCCCTTCTACCCGCCCGATCGGCAAATGCGCGAGCGCGATCATTTCTACGACTGGCAACTGGCGCGGGAAGTACAGCCCGGCTCACTGGCGCTGAACGACTATGACTTCCTGCGCCCACGCGCCAGCCTTGAGGTGCGTTCCAGCGTACCGCGCAACCACACCAACGCCGACTACCCGCTCTACGACTACCCCGGTGAATACGTCCAGAGCAACGATGGCGATCACTACGCGCGGACCCGCATCGAAGCCATTCACAGCCAGTTCGAGCGTGTGCAATTGCGTGGCCGCGCCCGCGGGATCGGTTGCGGTCATCTGTTCACGCTGACGGGTTACGACCGCGAGGATCAGAACCGCGAGTACCTGGTGGTGATCGCCCGTTATCAGATTCGTCAGGACGCCTACGAAAGCGGGCAGTCGGAGGTCGCCGAACAGTTCGTCAGCGAGCTGGACTGCATGGATGCCAACCAGACCTTCCGCCCCCTGCCCCTCACGCCAATGCCCATCGTCCGAGGGCCGCAGACTGCCGTGGTGGTGGGGCCCAGTGGCGAGGAGATCTGGACCGATCAATATGGCCGGGTCAAAGTGCACTTTCATTGGGATCGTCATGACCAGTCCAACGAAAACAGCTCCTGCTGGATTCGCGTGTCCCAGGCCTGGGCCGGCAAGAACTGGGGCTCCGTGCAACTTCCGCGGATCGGCCAGGAAGTCATCGTCAGTTTCCTCGAAGGCGATCCGGATCGACCGATCATCACCGGCCGCGTCTACAACGCCGAACAGACCGTGCCCTACGCGCTGCCCGCCAATGCCACCCAGAGCGGGACGAAAAGCCGTTCAAGCAAGTGCGGCTCACCGGCGAACTTCAATGAAATCCGCATGGAGGATAAAAAAGGCGCCGAACAGCTGTTTATCCACGCCGAGAAGAACCAGGACATCGAAGTCGAGAACGACGAGACCCACTGGGTCGGCCACGACCGCCGCAAGACCATCGCCAACGACGAAACCGTGCACGTCAAGCACGACCGCACCGAGACCGTCGACAACAACGAAACCATCACCATCGGTGTAGACCGCAAGGAAAAGGTCGGCAATAACGAAACCATCTCCATCGGTGTGAACCGCACCGAGGATGTCGGTAGCGACGAGAAAATCTCCATCGGCGCCAATCGCACCGAGAACGTGGGCAGCAACGAGACCATCACTATCGGCGCCGACCGCACGGAAAAGGTCGGTGCCAACGAGACGATCACCATCGTCAGCAACCGCACCGAGGACGTAGGCGGCAACGAAACGATCGGTATCAAGGGCAACCGTAACGAAACGGTCCAGGGCAACGAAGGGATCGAGATCAACGGCAACCAGAGTACCCAGATCGGCCAGAACGAATCCCGCGACGTCACCCAGAACCGCAGCACCAACATCAAGCAGAACGACACCCTGGACGTCGGCAAGCATTTCGCCCTCACCGCTGGCGACTCCATCAGCCTGACCACGGGCGCGGCCAGCATCACCCTGAAGAAGGACGGCACCATTGTGATCAGCGGCAAGAACATTACCATCGACGGCTCCGGCGCCATCAACATCAAGGCGAACAAGAACGTTGTCGTCAAAGGCCAGAAAATCCTGCAGAACTAGCCACGGAGTGGGCGCCATGACCGTTGAATATCATTTACCCGCTGCCTCTACCGCCACCCCCGCCCGCGTCGATGGCGTCGTGATCGGGGTGCTGCTGGATGTGCCCAGTGCAGATGCGCCGGTGGTGGCCTTCCCGGGCTGCCCCGGCGAAACCGGCCTCGCCGCGCGCACCACCACGCCGCTCTCCCGTGAAGACATCGGCGCCCAGGTCGCCCTGATGTTCGAGGCCGGCGACCTGAGCCGACCGCTGGTGATCGGTCGCATCCAGCGCCTGCCGCACACCACGACGCCAGCCGTCGCCCACTTGGACGGCGAACGCCTGGAGTTTACGGCAGAGCGGGAAATCGTCCTGCGCTGTGGCAAGGCGAGCATCACCCTCACGCGCGAGGGCAAGGTGCTGATTCGAGGGACCTACCTCTCGAACCGGTCATCCGGCGTGAACCGTATCAAGGGCGGTTCGGTGCAGATCAACTAGGCAGGTAGTCGACTCATGGAACTGCTCAACGCCAGCAAACTGCTTGCTGCCTACACACAAGGCCTGGAGCCTGATGGCCGTGAATCCCTGGTGATCGTGGCCAAAGGCACTTTCAATTTGCCGCTGGATGGCCGTGCGGCAACACTCGCCGACACTCAGCAACCGCTGCTGATGGCCGATACTTTCTTGGGCGAGCCGGGGCTCAGCGCCCCACTGCAGGAAATGGACTTCGCCCCGATCAAGCCGTTCTGCGATGTGCTGGTACGCGGCAAGGCCTACGCCCCGGGCGGGCGGCCCGTGACGCAGTTGGCCGCAGGCATTCGCATCGGTCAGATGAGCAAGGCCTTTTCCGTCCTCGGCCCGCGACAATGGCAACCGGGGCTATTGGGGGTTTCACCCGGTTTACCGCAGCCTTTTACCGAGCAGGACATCTCCTATGCCCAGGCCTACGGAGGTTCCCATCCCATGGCCAAGAATCCGGAGATGCGTCATTGCTACCCGGACAACCCAAGCGGTTGCGGTTGGTTCCCAGGCAGCATCGACAGTGCTGAAGTCGCTTACACGCCAATGCCGAATACGGAGGAACTGGGCAAGCCGATCGACAGCCCCTCCGGCGACTTCCGCCCCATGGCTCTCGGCCCCCTGGGTCGCAGCTGGCCGCAACGCGCCCGCTTTGCCGGTACGTACGACGAAGCCTGGTTGGCCGACAGTTTTCCGTTTCTGCCGCAGGATTTCGACAGCCGCTACTTTCAGGCGGCCCCTGACGATCAGCAGATTCCCTACCTGCGTGGCGGCGAGGAGGTGCTACTGCTCAACCTCACGCCCCGGGAGCGCGCGAGCTTTCGCATCCCCGAAATGGACGGGCCGGGGACCTTCTTTCTGAAAAAAGGCGGTCATGAAACTGTGCAGGCGGTGATCGACACCCTGCTGGTCGACACAGACGCGGGCCAGGTGCAACTGACCTGGCGTATCTCCCGTCCGCTGCGGCGCAACCTCTTCGAGATCGCTCAGGTGCTGGTCGGCACGATGTCCAGGGGCTGGTGGCGCGCCCGTGAACTGGGCAAGGATTATTACCCGTCGCTCTCCTCCCTGGTAAAAGCCAGGCGCGCTCCCGAGGAGACGGACGGATGACCGCCCTTTGCATCATCGGCTCCGGCATGGTCAGCGCCGTTGGCCTCAGCGCACCCGCGAGCTGCGCGGCGATCCGCTGCGCCATCGACAACTTCCAGGAAACCCGTTTCATCGACCGAGGTGGCGAATGGCTGATCGCGGCCAGCGTCCCGCTGGAACAGCCCTGGCGCGGCCGCACCAAGTTGATCAAGTTGGGCGCCCGCGCCATCGCCGAGGCGTTACAGAGCACTCCCGGGGTCGACACGGAAAAGACCCCGTTGCTGCTGGGCGTGGCCGAAGCCGAACGCCCCGGCCGCCTGGAGGGCCTGGATCGAACACTGTTGCAGGACATCGAAGCTGAACTGGGCCTGCGCTTTCATCCAGACTCCAATATCATCGCCCGCGGCCGAGTCAGCGCTGCCGTGGCCCTGCTCAATGCACGTACGTTGATCTACCAAGGCGGCCATCGCCACGTACTGATTGCTGGCGTCGACTCCTTCTTGAACGGACCGACGCTGGCCGCTTTCGAAGCACGCGAACGCCTGCTCACCAGCCAGAACTCCCACGGATTTATCCCCGGCGAAGGCGCCGCCGCCGTGGTCCTGGCCGCCCCCGTTGCCAGCGAAGACCCGCAATTGGCCTGCAGCGGCCTGGGGTTCGGCGTGGAGAAGGCCACCGTGGAGGCCGAAGACATTCCCCTGCGCGCCGAAGGCCTGACCCAAGCCGTACGAGCGGCCCTGAGCGAAGCCGGCTGTGGGTTGGAGCAAATGGATTATCGGCTTACCGACATCTCCGGCGAACAGTACTACTTCAAGGAGGCCTCCCTGGCCCTGAGCCGGACCCTGCGCGTGCGCAAGGAATTCTTCCATCTCTGGCACCCGGCCGACTGCATCGGCGAAGTCGGCGCTGCCATCGGCCCGGCCATGCTCGCCGTGGCGTTGGCCGCCAGCCGCAAGGGCTATGGCGAAGGTCCGAATATCTTCTATCACCTTGGTAACGACGCCGGCGAACGCGCCGTCGCCCTGCTCAGCTACCAGATCGTGAGGGCCGCCTGATGGCCAACGAAGTCTTCGCCAACAATATGGAGGTTTCCTGCAAGGCGGCCGATGGCAAGTCGATCGCCTGCTTCCCGGATGTCTGCTTCACCCCAGTCTCATATACACATCTGACGCTGCCCACGAAGAGGAAACGGGAGATCTAGGTGGGCCCCGTAGCAATAAAAAAACGA
>NZ_JABAEE010000037.1:0-61197 GCF_023701885.1 Pseudomonas sp. CG7
CCCTCATCCCCCTCTGGGCGGCCGGTCAAGCTCATCAAGCCCCCCAGCCCCTGGATCATGAAGTCATACCCGGCGCGCTTGGCGTAAGGGCCGGTCTGTCCGAACCCGGTGATCGAGCAGTAGATCAACTGCGGATTGATCGCCTTCAGCGAGTCATAGTCCAGGCCATACGCGGCCAGGCCGCCCACCTTGAAATTCTCGATCAGGATATCGGACTTGGCCGCCAGCTCCCGCACCAGCCGCTGACCCTCTGGCCGCGTAAAGTCGATGGTCACCGACTGCTTGTTGCGATTGGCCGACAGATAATAGGCAGCTTCGGTCGTGTTCTCGCCTCTGGCATCCTTCAGGAAGGGCGGCCCCCAGGCGCGCGTATCGTCACCATTGCCGGGACGCTCGACCTTGATGACGTCAGCCCCCAGGTCCGCCAGGATCTGCCCAGCCCAAGGCCCGGCCAAGACCCTCGATAAATCCAATACCCGCAGATGCGAAAGCGCGCCCATGACCGTTCTCCTATTAATAGAACGCCTGGATACCGGTTTGCGCACGCCCCAGGATCAGCGCATGAACGTCGTGCGTGCCTTCGTAGGTGTTCACGACTTCCAGGTTTACGAGATGACGAGCGATACCGAACTCATCGGAAATACCGTTGCCGCCCAGCATGTCCCGCGCCATCCGAGCAATATCCAACGACTTGCCGCAGGAGTTGCGCTTCATGATCGAGGTAATCTCGACTGCCGCCGTGCCCTCATCTTTCATACGCCCCAAACGCAGGCACCCCTGCAGCGCAAGCGTGATTTCAGTCTGCATGTCGGCCAGTTTCTTCTGGATCAACTGATTGGCCGCGAGCGGACGACCGAACTGCTGGCGATCCAGCGTGTATTGGCGAGCGGTGTGCCAGCAGAATTCAGCGGCTCCCAAAGCGCCCCAGGAGATCCCGTAGCGCGCTGAGTTCAGGCAAGTAAACGGGCCTTTAAGACCACGGACATCGGGGAAAATGTTCTCTTCCGGGACGAATACATTGTCCATGACGATTTCGCCGGTGATCGAAGCGCGCAGCCCGACCTTGCCATGGATAGCCGGCGCGCTCAGCCCCTTCCAGCCTTTTTCAAGAACGAAACCGCGAATATCGCCAGCATCGTCCTTGCCCCAGACGACAAAGACATCAGCGATCGGACTGTTGGTGATCCACATCTTGCTGCCCGTCAGGCTGTCGCCACCTTCCACTTTGCGCGCACGAGTAATCATCGCGCCTGGGTCGGAACCATGGTTCGGCTCGGTCAGACCAAAGCAGCCGATCCACTCGCCAGACGCCAGCTTCGGCAAATACTTCTGCTTTTGTGCTTCAGTCCCGAATTCATTGATCGGCACCATGACCAGCGAGGACTGCACGCTCATCATCGAGCGATAGCCGGAATCGACGCGCTCCACTTCACGCGCGATCAGGCCGTAGCTGACGTAGTTCAGCCCGCTGCCGCCGTACTGCTCAGGAATGGTTGCCCCCAGCAAGCCCACTTCACCCATCTCGCGGAAAATCGCCGGGTCGGTTTTCTCATGGCGGAACGCCTCCAGCACTCGCGGTGCCAGTTTCTGCTGGGCGAACTGCTCGGCAGTGTCGCGAATCCTGCGTTCTTCTTCGGTGAGCTGCTGATCCAGCAACAATGGATCGATCCAGTTGAAGCTCGCTTTGCCGGCCATGAAAGAGTCCTCGCCAATTAAATGAAAATCGTGGGTTGATCCTAGGCGCGGTTTCCTACAAGGGCAAACGAGGATTACGCACTATGCTGTGCTAATTTCTCACTCCGTAAACGCCATAAACCCTGTTTAAGCAGTTATTGAGTGAGACTTACGTACATGCGCCGCAAAATTCCCAGCACAGCCGCCCTGGTCAGTTTCGAGGCTGCCGCACGCCATGAAAGCTTCACCAAGGCGGCACAGGAGCTTTCTCTCACGCAAGGCGCTATCTGCCGACAGATCGCCAGCCTGGAGGATTTCCTCAGCGTCGAGCTTTTCCGACGCTCGCGCCGAGGGGTCAAACTGACCGAAGCGGGTCTTTCCTACAGCCGCCGGGTTGCCACCCAACTGGATGCCGTCGAGCGCGACACACTTTCCGTGATGGGGCACACCGGCGCGAACGTGATTGAACTGGCCGTGGTTCCGACCTTCGGCACCCAATGGCTGCTGCCACGCCTCAAGGACTTCCAGCAGCAACATCCGGAAGTCACCGTCAACTTGACCAACCGCACACGCCCTTTTCTCTTCGCGGACCCTGAGTCTGATGCCGCCATTTATTTTGGTGACGCGGACTGGTCCGGTACCGAATCCCACAAACTGATGGGTGAAAATCCGATGCCGGTATGCAGCCCTGCGTTACTGGATGGTCGGAATGGCCTGACACCCGAGGCGATCGCCGAACTCCCCCTGCTCCAGCAGACCACTCGCCCGTACGCGTGGCGCCAGTGGTTCAACGCTCAGAACCTGAACATTGCACGAGACCTGACAGGCCCTCGTTATGAACTATTCTCCATGCTCGCCCAAGCGGCCATGCACGACATGGGCGTTGCGCTGATTCCGCCCTTTTTGATTCAGCGCGAGCTTGCAGAGCAACGTTTGGTCGTGGCCAACCGTAACGCGCTATCGAGCATCAAGGCCTACTACCTGATGATTCCGGAGCGAAAGGTCGAATCCGCCTCTCTTCGAGCTTTTCGTGATTGGTTGGTGAAACAAGCTACGGGCTATCACCTTGATTAATAAGGGAAAGCAAAAGTCCTACTTAGGTAGTCAACTAACAAAAGACGCTACAGATATAAGTTTATGTCGCATTCAGTCAATCTGTTATGAAACCCGTGAAGTAGTCTCCAAAGCGTCTAAATACATGGCTTAGAGCCATATCGCGCAGCGCATCAGCGCTTATTCATCTGGCCGATGGGAAAAATTGTCAATTTGAACCTAAATCCTTGGAAAGCACGGCCCACAAGGGCTGTCGATCGATAATTGCGACATTCGGTCACAGGGTGACTTGTAGTTAATTTTCCGTCACCCGTCATAATCCCTTGAAGGGCTGAATTTTCGCCTGCAAAATGCCGCGCCCCGCCTGGTTTGGCGGGATCGTGCTGATCGGCCGCCCCAGCCGCACCATCCGAAGTGCCTGGGTTTACTCAATAAGATCACGCAGGAGATTTGACGTGCACATTGGTGTTCCCCTCGAAACCCAAACGGGTGAAACACGGGTTGCTGCTACCCCGGAAACCATCAAGAAGTTGATCGGCCAAGGCCATAAAGTCACTGTCCAAAGCGGCGCCGGTATCAAGGCCAGCGTTATCGACAGTGCCTATGAGGCAGCGGGCGCAACCATTGGCAGCGCCAGTGATGCATTCGGGGCCGAACTGATCCTCAAGGTGGTCGCTCCCAGCGACAGCGAACTGATGCTGATCAAGAGCGGCACCGTTGTGGTGGGCATGCTCAATCCGTTCAACAACGAAACCATCGCCAAGCTGGCCGAACGCGGCATTACCGCTTTCGCCCTTGAGGCCGCGCCACGTACGTCCCGCGCCCAGAGCCTGGATGTGCTGTCGTCTCAAGCGAACATTGCCGGCTACAAAGCGGTGCTGCTGGCCGCTCATTACTATCCGCGCTTCATGCCGATGCTGATGACGGCAGCGGGCACCGTAAAGGCGGCGCGCGTACTGATTCTCGGCGCCGGCGTAGCCGGGTTGCAGGCGATTGCCACGGCCAAGCGCCTGGGCGCCGTGATCGAGGCATCGGATGTGCGCCCTGCGGTGAAGGAGCAAATCGAATCCCTCGGCGCCAAGTTCGTCGACGTGCCTTACGAGACCGACGAAGAGCGTGAATGCGCCGTCGGCGTCGGTGGTTACGCCCGGCCCATGCCAGCCAGCTGGATGCAGCGCCAGGCCCAAGCCGTGCACGAGCGCGCCAAGCAGGCGGACATTGTCATCACCACCGCATTGATTCCGGGCCGCAAGGCACCGACTTTGCTGAGCGCCGAAACCGTCGCGCAGATGAAACCCGGATCGGTGGTCATCGACCTCGCGGCCGCCCAGGGCGGTAACTGTCCGCTGACCGTGGCTGATCAGGTAGTGGTCGAAAACGGCGTGACCATTTGCGGCCCGACCAACCTGGCCGGTGAAGTCGCGGCCGACGCTTCGGCGCTGTACGCCCGTAACCTGCTGGACTTCCTGAAGCTGGTCTTCACCAAGGAAGGTCAGTTCGACGTGAACCTGGAAGACGACATCGTCGCCGCGTGCCTGATGTGCCGCGACGGCCAAGTCATCCGCAAAAACGCCTAAGCAGGGATTCAGACAATGGAAGAGCTTATCTCCCCCGGTATCTACAACCTGATCATCTTTGTGCTGGCCATTTATGTCGGTTATCACGTGGTCTGGAACGTAACGCCCGCGCTGCACACGCCATTGATGGCGGTGACCAACGCCATTTCGGCGATCGTGATCGTCGGCGCCATGCTCGCTGCAGCGCTGACCGTAACACCTCTGGGCAAGACCCTGGGCACCCTCGCCGTGGCCCTGGCCGCCGTGAACGTGTTCGGTGGCTTCCTGGTGACGCGCCGCATGCTTGAGATGTTCAAGAAAAAAGCCCCGAAAGCCGTAAAAGAAGAGGCGCCCAAGTAATGAGCATGAACCTGGTAACGACGCTCTACCTGATCGCGTCCATCTGCTTCATCCAGGCCCTCAAAGGCCTGTCGCACCCCACCACCTCCCGCCGCGGCAACCTGTTCGGCATGCTCGGGATGGCGTTGGCGGTGCTCACCACTGTGGGCCTTATCTATAAGCTCGGTGCTGAGCTGGCCACTGCCGGCATTGGCTACGTCATCGTCGGCCTGTTGGTTGGCGGTACTGCTGGCTCGATCATGGCCAAGCGCGTCGAGATGACCAAGATGCCGGAGCTGGTCGCCTTCATGCACAGCATGATCGGCCTGGCGGCGGTGTTCATTGCCATCGCGGCGGTCGTCGAACCGCAGTCCCTGGGCATTGTCAAGCAACTGGGGGATTCGATTCCGGCGGGTAACCGTCTGGAGCTGTTCCTCGGCGCCGCCATCGGTGCAATCACCTTCTCCGGCTCGGTGATCGCGTTCGGCAAGCTCTCGGGCAAATACAAGTTCCGCCTGTTCCAGGGCGCACCGGTACAGTTTGGCGGCCAGCACAAGCTCAACCTGATTCTGGGCCTGGCAACGCTGGGCCTGGGCCTGACCTTCATGTTTACCGGCAACCTCGGCGCGTTTGCCCTGATGCTGGCGCTGGCGTTTGTCCTGGGTGTACTGATCCTCATCCCGATCGGCGGCGCGGACATGCCGGTGGTGGTCTCGATGCTCAACAGCTACTCCGGTTGGGCAGCGGCGGGTATCGGCTTCTCGCTGAACAACTCGATGCTGATCATTGCCGGTTCGTTGGTGGGTTCGAGCGGTGCGATTCTCTCGTACATCATGTGCAAGGCGATGAACCGTTCGTTCTTCAACGTGCTGCTCGGCGGTTTCGGCAACACGGCCGATGCTGCTGGTCCGGCAGGCTCCAAAGAAGCCCGCCCAGTGAAATCCGGCTCGGCTGACGACGCTACCTTCCTGCTGACCAACGCCGACACGGTGATCATCGTTCCAGGCTACGGCCTGGCGGTGGCCCGGGCGCAACACGCGCTGAAAGAACTGACCGAGAAGCTGACCCACCACGGCGTAACCGTCAAATACGCGATCCACCCGGTGGCCGGTCGCATGCCCGGGCACATGAACGTCCTGCTGGCCGAGGCCGAAGTGCCTTACGACCAGGTGTTCGAGATGGAAGACATCAACTCCGAGTTCGGCCAGGCCGACGTGGTGCTGGTACTGGGCGCCAACGACGTGGTCAACCCGGCGGCGAAGAACGATCCGAAGTCGCCGATTGCCGGCATGCCGATCCTCGAGGCTTTCAAAGCCAAGACCATCATCGTCAACAAGCGCTCGATGGCCAGCGGCTATGCCGGCCTGGACAACGAGCTGTTCTACCTCGACAAGACCATGATGGTGTTCGGTGACGCCAAGAAGGTCATTGAGGACATGGTCAAAGCCGTGGAATAACCCCATCGCTGTTTCACCCAAAAACGCCCCGACTTGTCGGGGCGTTTTGATTTGTATCAAGGCAAAATATTACCGTTCCGGTAATGATGTTTTGCCTGAAACGCCCGTAATAGACGCCTAAAATGCGACCTTTGTAGCGGGTCGGGCACAGCGCTAATTCACTAGACTGCGCATCTTGCTTTCCAGCCCGAGATAATCCCTATGTACCGTGATCGCATCCGTCTGCCTTCGTTATTGAACAAAGTGATGAGCGCTGCCGAAGCAGCCTTGTTGATTCAGGACGGCATGACCGTTGGCATGAGCGGTTTTACCCGCGCTGGAGAAGCGAAAGCAGTGCCCCACGCCCTGGCTGAGCGCGCCAAGGTGACGCCGTTGAAAATCAGCCTGATGACCGGCGCGAGCCTGGGCAACGACCTCGACAAAGAGCTCACCGAAGCCGGTGTACTGGCGCGACGCATGCCGTTCCAGGTCGACAGCACGCTGCGCAAGGCGATCAATGCGGGCGAGGTGATGTTCATCGACCAGCACCTCTCGGAAACCGTCGAACAACTGCGCAACGGCCAGCTCAAGCTGCCCGATATTGCCGTGATCGAAGCAGTAGCCATCACCGAGCAAGGGCATATCGTACCGACCACGTCGGTGGGTAACTCGGCCAGTTTTGCCATCTTCGCCCGGCAAGTGATCATCGAGATCAACCTGGCCCACAACCCGAACCTGGAAGGGCTGCACGACATTTATATCCCGACCTATCGCCCTACCCGCACGCCGATTCCCCTGGTGAAAGTCGACGACCGCATTGGCAGTCCCGCGATCCCGATCCCGCCGGAAAAAATTGCTGCCATTGTCATTACCAACCAGCGGGACTCGCCTTCGACCGTCGCGACACCCGACAGCGACACCCAGGCCATTGCCGATCACCTGATCGACTTCTTCAAGCAGGAAGTCGCGGCTGGACGCATGACCAATAAGCTCGGGCCGTTGCAGGCCGGAATTGGCAACATCGCCAACGCCGTGATGTGCGGACTGATCGATTCCCCGTTCGAAGACCTGACCATGTATTCCGAGGTCCTGCAGGATTCGACATTTGACTTGATCGACGCCGGCAAGCTGAGTTTCGCCTCCGGCAGCTCGATCACCCTGTCGGGTCGACGCAATGCCGACGTCTTCGGAAACCTGGAGAAGTACAAGGACAAACTGGTCCTGCGCCCCCAGGAAATTTCCAACCATCCCGAAGTGGTGCGCCGCCTGGGCATCATTGGTATCAACACCGCGCTGGAGTTCGACCTGTACGGCAACGTCAACTCCACCCATGTCTGCGGCACGCGGATGATGAATGGCATCGGCGGTTCGGGGGATTTCGCCCGTAACGCCCACTTGGCGATCTTCGTTACCAAGTCGATTGCCAAGGGCGGCGCCATTTCCAGTGTCGTGCCGATGGTCAGCCATGTGGACCATACCGAACATGACGTTGACATCCTGGTGACCGAGATCGGCCTGGCCGACCTGCGGGGCCTGGCGCCGAGGGAGCGGGCACGCGTGATCATCGACAATTGCGTGCACCCTTCCTATCGCCAGGCCTTGAATGACTATTTCGTCGCCGCGTGCGCCTTGGGCGGGCATACCCCGCATATCCTTCGCGATGCACTGAGTTGGCACCTGAACCTGGAAGAAACCGGGCGCATGCTGGCTGTCTGATACAGCTGGATCACCGTTTATCGCAAATACAGTTTTGGTTGCTGCCTGCCATTCGCTTCCCTCGCACCAAAAACTGTACTGCTGTACCGGTGTTTTCCTACAGTCTTTTCCCTCAAAACTGCCAGCAGCGTATAAAATTGCACCAATAACGTGCGGATAGGTACAGTTGCTTCAATATCGACCAGTACACCGCCCTTTAACAGTTAACTGGTCTCTCACAATACAGGTGAACTGTATCTAGAGAGACTGGCCAAACGAGAGGATCATGGGCACCAGTTAAACCACTACCTAATCCCGCCACAAGCGGAAGGATGTCAACCATGGAACGTACACTCAGTTCCGAGCTGTTTTTCGAAGACAATGCTGAAAAAAACCAGGCTTCCCTGCCTCTTCGCGTTATCGCCAACCTGATGTTGTGGCAGCGCCGCATCGCCAGCCGTCACCAACTGGCTCGTCTGGATTCGCGCCTGCTGGCTGATGCCGGTATCAGCGAAGCACAACGCTACGAAGAGCTGAGCAAGCCGTTCTGGCGCTAACTCAGCGTCGCTGGCCCTGACCCACCGGGTCCACTGCCAGCACCGAATTGAACAAACAAGACCCGTCGCGGGTAACCGCGACGGGTCTTGTCGTTTCCGGGCCCCGATTTTTAGGGATGTGTGGAGAAAATAACAGTTTTCATAAAAGTAAAAACTTACCAGTACAGTTATGCTTGAACCGTAACGACCCCATGCAAGCGTCCTACAGTGACGCTCGCAAGGGCTGTCAGCCAACGCGTTCCTGCCCTAATATCGAGGCGAACGTGGCGAAGCGAGTCGAGCATGCGTCTCCTCTTCCAGCTACACGCACCGGCATCACCCTCATTCAAGGAGTTTCATCATGATCCGTCTTCGCCTGCTCAGCGCAGCTGCTCTCCTGGCCGTAGCCGCCCATTCCAACGCCAGCAGCTTTATTGTTACCACTGATTCCCTCGTCGGAGCGCTCAAAGCCACGTCCGACGTGACTTCCGATGCAACCTCGTCATTGCGTGACAACAAAATCGTTCAAGCCGCCCGTGACGACGCTGCCAGCTTCGTCGCCAGCGAAGGCGCCATTCGTGGTGTGAAACTGGAAAGTGCCCTGGATTACATCCGCCACCAGGCACCGCATCTCAACGCCACCGATGCGCAGCTGGCCCAGGCCATCCTGGTGATCTGATGCAACATGAAACATCGGGCGCCAATTGGTGTTCCGATGTTTCAGCACTGGCTCTGGCCCGCAGGTTTGCGCTAGCCTTCAGGCTCGCCATCAACCGTCGAGTCCCATGCGTTTTTACTCAGATCTGTTCATCGCGTCTTTCTTCGTCGTTTCTTGCTGGTCCGTGCCGGCCCATGCCTTCGATGTATCTACCCAGCAAGTGGTGGTCAGCGGCTATGCCACGAGCATGGTGACCTCCGCGCCCTTCGACCATAAACTGATCGTCGCCGCTCGTGATGACGCTGCGGCCTTCATTGCCAGCGACGGGCAGTTGCGAGGTGCACAACTGGAATCGGCCCTGGACTACCTGCGCCGGACCCAGCCAAAACTTCATGCCAGCGACCTTGAACTGGCACAAGCAATTCTCGTCCAATAGTTATCCTTATTTTTCCGGAGTCGTTCCATGCGTAGCCCGCTGATTGCTGCCGCCCTCGGCCTGTTGGTCTTGGCCGATGTGGCCCAGGCACAAACACTGGTAGCCACCAGTAACATCATCGTCCGCGCCTCACAGCGCACGATCGATTTCACCTCCGACACCACCACGTCCATCCGTGATTCGAAAATCGTCCGCGAAGCCCATGACGATGCGGCCAGTTTTGTCGCCAGCAATGGTGAAATTCGTGGTGCTCATCTCGAGGCCGCCTTCGACACCTTGCGCACCCGCGTACCGGAAGCCCGGGATGCCAGTGACCAGGTTCTCGCCGAAGCCATCCTCGCATTGTGAGGCGGTTCGCCGCCTGGATGGCGGCCGGGGTCTTGCTGCTCACCGGCAGCATGGCCCAGGCCGGCCTGCAACTGCACCTCAACGTCGAAGGACTGAGCCCGGCGCAACAGCAGGCCAGCCAGGCGCTGCTCGATGAAGCCATGCAAGCCCTGCCGCCGCGCTTCATCGAGCGACTGGACCGACGCATCAACGTCGGCTGGACCGACCAGATGCCCGCCAATGCCTACGGCCAGGCCTCGTTGGTGTCGCAACTGGACCTCAACAGCAACCTGCTCGACAGCCTTGTCGACGGTAGCGCCGCGACGCAAAAGACCCAGCGCCCCCACGGCACCGTCCGCCGGGAAATGCTCGCCACGGTCTTGCATGAACTGACCCACATCTACGACCGCTCGCGCCTGTGGCCAGACGCCGAACGCACGCTGATCCAGCGTTGCACTCGACGCAACGGCAGCGCCGGGCTGATCGGCCTCCCCGATGAATGCCGGGGCCAGAACGACCGCCGCTTCACCCTCAGCGATGATCCACGCTTGCTGGACCTCGCCGGCTGGCCGCAATACGTCGGCCGTCGCGGCGCGCGGGAACAGCACAACCGCCAGGTCGCCCGCAGCCCGGACCTCTACGAAACGAGCAGCCCCAAGGAATTCGTCGCGGTCAATATGGAGTACTTTCTCCTCGACCCGAGCTACGCCTGCCGACGCCCGGCCCTGTATCGCTATTACCGGGAACACTTCGGCTGGGCGCCTGCCGCCAAGGACACCTGCGCCCAATCGTTCGCCTTCCTCAACGCTGGAAACGACTTCGCCAAGACACCCCTGGGCAAGGTCGATCCAGAGCGGGTCTATGCCATTGATTACCTGCTGGCCGAGGCCAATCAGAACTGGGTAAGCCGCTGGGGCCACAGCATGCTCCGGCTGGTGATCTGCGCACCGGGCCGGCCACGCGGGCCAGACTGCCGGCTGGATCTGGACCAACACTTGGTGCTGTCCTACCGCGCCTTCGTGGGCGATGTGCAGTTGTCGAGTTGGGACGGGCTGGTCGGCAAATACCCCTCGCGCCTGTTCGTATTGCCGTTGGCCCAGGTGATCGATGAATACACCAAGACCGAGCTACGCAGCCTGGCATCGGTGCCGCTGATCCTGTCGCGCACCGAAATCGAGGAAACGGTCGAGCACGCCGCCGAAATGCACTGGAGCTATGACGGCAACTATTACTTCCTGTCCAATAACTGCGCCGTGGAGAGCCTGAAACTGCTGCGCAGCGGTAGCAACAACAAGCAGCTCAACGACCTGGACAGCATCATGCCCAACGGCCTGCTGGAAGTGCTCAAGGGTCGGGGCCTGGCAGATACCAGCGTGCTGGATGACCCCAAGGAAGCCTTGCGCCTGGGCTACCACTTCGACTCATTCCGCGAGCGGTACCAGGCCATGTTCGATGTGCTGAAGAAATATCTGCCGATCAAGCAACAGACGGTGGAAGACTGGCTGGCCCTGGACGCCGCCGAACGCCGCGTCTGGTTCGACCAGGCGGACCTGCGCACCAGCGCGGCGTTGTTGCTGCTGGAGCAGGCCAGTTATCGTCGGCAGTTGTTGTTGGCGCAGGATGAAGTCAAACAGCGCTACCTCGGAGCCCGTGAGTTGCAGAACGGTGGCATGGAAAGGGCTAACGCGACGCTGCAGCAGATCCTCGCCAATAGCGGTTTCCTCAGCCGCCCGGCCGAACTGCTGGGCAGCAGCGGCTACGGCTTGCCGCAACCCAGCGAGTGGCAACGCCTGGAATCGGAAAGCAGTTTGCGGCAAAAGCAACTGCAAACACTGACAGGCGATCTGGACAAGGAAGTCCGGGCCTTGCTCGAACCGAGCCGCGCGGCTGAAATTGCTGCAAGCGAGGCCAATGTGAAGGAGATCGGCGAGCATTTGCGCGAACTGCACAAGGCCGGGGGCGGGTTGGAGTTGCCCTGACGAACAGGGTCGTCATTGTGGCGAGGGAGCTTGCTCCCGCTCGGCTGCGAAGCAGTCGTAAACCAGCCAATGCGCCCTCTCTGAAAGAATTGCATGAACCTGTTTGGGGCCGCTCGCGACCCAGCGGGAGCAAGCTCCCTCGCCACAAGAGCAATCCCGGCGCAATAAAAAAGGGTTCAGAACCTAGTTCTGAACCCTTTTTTTGGCTCAGCGCCGAACCAGGAATCAGCCGAGACGCGCCTTGCGCACACCATCAGCCAGCGCCGCACACAAGCTCAACACGCCATCGATCGCCTGTTCCGATGTGTCGGCGCTGGCGATATGGTCGATCAGCGCCGAGCCGACCACCACCCCGTCGGCCAGCCGTGCGATGGCCGCCGCCTGCTCCGGTGTACGAATACCGAAACCAATGCTGATGGGCAGATCGGTATGGCGGCGCAGGCGCGCCACGGCTTCTTCCACATGCTCCAGCGTCGCGGCGCCGGCGCCGGTCACGCCCGCGACCGACACGTAGTACACAAAGCCCGAACTGCCGTTGAGCACCGTCGGCAACCGCACATCGTCAGTGGTCGGCGTGGTCAGGCGGATGAAATCCAGGCCAGCAGCCTGGGCCGGTTCGCACAGTTCGCTGTTGTGCTCGGGCGGCATGTCCACGACGATCAGGCCATCCACGCCAGCGTCCAGCGCCTCGCCAATGAAACGCTGCACACCATAACGGTGGATCGGGTTGAAGTAGCCCATCAACACCAGCGGTGTCTCAGTGTTGTCTTTGCGGAACTCACGAACCATCTGCAGGGTTTTCGCAAGGTTCTGCTGGGCCCCCAGGGCGCGAATGTTCGCCAACTGGATCGCCGGGCCGTCAGCCATCGGGTCGGTGAACGGCATGCCCAACTCGATCACGTCGGCACCCGCCGCCGGCAGGCCCTTGAGGATCGCCAGCGACGTGTCGTAGTCCGGGTCGCCCGCCGTGACGAAAGTCACCAGGGCGGCGCGGTTCTGTTCCTTGAGTTCAGCAAAACGGGTTTGCAGGCGGCTCATCAGTGTTTCTCCTGCTGGGACTGTTCCATGTGGTGCATCACGGTTTGCATGTCTTTGTCGCCACGACCGGACAGGTTGACCACCATCAGGTGATCTTTCGGCAGGTTGGCTGCGCGCTTGAACACTTCGGCCAGGGCATGGGCGCTTTCCAGTGCAGGAATGATCCCTTCCAGGCGACAGCATTTGTGAAAGGCTTCGAGGGCTTCGGCGTCAGTGACCGAGGTGTACTGGACGCGGCCAATGTCGTGCAACCAGGCATGTTCCGGGCCGATACCGGGGTAGTCGAGCCCCGCGGAAATCGAATGGGCGTCGATGATCTGGCCGTCGTCGTCCTGCAACAGGAAGGTGCGGTTGCCGTGCAGTACGCCGGGGACGCCGCCGTTCAGGCTCGCCGCGTGCTTACCGGTCTCGATGCCATAGCCTGCGGCTTCGACGCCGATGATTTCGACACTCTTGTCGTCCAGGAACGGGTGGAACAGGCCCATGGCGTTGGAGCCGCCACCAATGCACGCCACCAGGCTATCCGGCAGGCGACCTTCCTGGGCTTGCAGTTGATCGCGGGTTTCCTTACCGATCACCGCTTGGAAGTCACGCACCATCGCAGGATAAGGATGCGGGCCCGCCACGGTGCCGATCAGGTAGAACGTGCTGTCGACGTTGGTGACCCAGTCGCGCAGGGCCTCGTTCATGGCGTCTTTCAGGGTGCCGGTGCCGGCGACCACCGGGATGACTTCCGCCCCGAGCAGCTTCATGCGGAACACGTTGGCCTGCTGGCGCTCGATGTCGGTGGTGCCCATGTAGATCACGCAATCCAGGCCGAAACGCGCGGCCACGGTGGCGGTGGCCACGCCGTGCATACCCGCGCCGGTCTCGGCGATGATGCGTTTCTTGCCCATGCGCCGCGCCAGCAGGATCTGGCCGATGCAGTTGTTGATCTTGTGCGCGCCGGTGTGGTTCAGCTCTTCACGCTTGAGGTAGATCTTGGCGCCACCGCAATATTCGGTCAGGCGCTCGGCGAAGTAGAGCGGGCTCGGACGACCGACATAGTCACGCTGGAAGTAGGCCAATTCCTCAATGAAGGCCGGATCTTCCTTCGCCACTTCGTACTCACGGGCCAGATCAAGGATCAGCGGCATCAAGGTCTCGGCCACATAACGGCCGCCGAATGCGCCGAACAGGCCGTTGGCATCAGGGCCGCTGCGCAGGTTGAAAGAGGTCGTAGGCTGGGTCATCGGGCGCTCCAGGCAAATGCGTTGAAAGACAATGAGGTTCACTCTACCCCTGACATCCCTCAGTGAAAACCGATAAGATCGCCGCAACCTGTCAGGAAAACTCACAAATAAAATGAGCCACGACCTGCCCCCCCTCAACGCCTTGCGCGCCTTCGAGGCCACCGCCCGCCTGAACAGCGTAAGCCAGGCGGCCGAACAGCTGCACGTCACTCATGGCGCTGTAAGTCGACAGTTGAAGGTGTTGGAAGAGCATCTGGGCATCAGCTTGTTCATCAAGGACGGGCGCGGCCTTAAACTCACAGATGCCGGCGTGCGCCTGCGGGACGCCAGCACCGATGCGTTCGAGCGTTTACGCGGTGTTTGCGCGGAGCTGACACAACGTACGGCAGACGCCCCGTTTGTACTGGGCTGCTCGGGAAGCCTGCTGGCGCGCTGGTTTATTCCTCGCCTGGGCAGGCTCAATGCTGACCTGCCGGATTTGCGCTTGCACCTGTCCGCCGGCGAAGGCGACCTGGACCCCAGGCGACCGGGATTAGACGCCTTGTTGGTATTCGCCGAGCCGCCCTGGCCGGCCGACATGCAGGTGTACGAACTGGTGAGCGAACGGATCGGTCCCGTGATGAGCCCGCACTACGCCGGATTCGCTCGATTGCAGGGTGCACCAGCGAGCGCGCTGCTCGACGAACCGTTGCTGCACACCACCTCGCGTCCACAGGCTTGGCCGGCCTGGGCACGGCAAAACGACCTTGAACCCCAGGCATTGAAGTTCGGGCAAGGATTCGAGCATTTATATTATTTGCTGGAAGCCGCCGTAGCGGGGTTAGGCGTGGCGATAGCGCCCGAACCGCTGGTGGCCGAGGACGTGCGCGCCGGTCGCCTGGTCGCGCCGTGGGGCTTCGATGAAACCGCGGCGAGACTGGTGTTGTGGCTACCCAAGCGCGCCGCAGACGGGCGCGCTCGGCAATTGGCCCAATGGCTCAGGCATGAGCTGGGCCAACCGGTTCAGTCACCGCGTTTGCACAGCAGGTAAGCAGCCAGCAAACCCAGCGCACCGACCGCGACACCGGCCGTGGTCCATGGGTGTTCCTGCGCGTAATCTCGCGTGGCGATCCCGGTTTCACGGGTTTTCACCTTGACCTCTTCATAGGCGGCGCTGAGCAGATGGCGAGAATGTTTCAGCGCGTTTTCGGCATTGGCCTTGAGCGACTTGAGGGGTTTACGCGACTCGTCCGAAGCGTCATCCTTCAGACTTTCCAACGACTTGAGCAGACTTTCGATCTCCGCTTCCATGCTTTGCAACGAGGCTTTGCGTAACGAAGTGCTGGCCATGGTGGCTCTCCTGCAGTGGTTGAGTTCGTGTGTGAATTGGGACTCCGACGGTTTGGGAAAGTGCAGTAAATCTGAACTTTCACCGCTTGAGCGGCCACACATGTAAGGCGAAAAATCGCTGCTAGGCTGTTAAAGACAACCAAGGAGAACGTTATGAGTGATCACCATACGTACAAAAAGGTCGAACTGGTCGGTTCCTCTCCCACCAGCATTGAAGACGCCATCAACAACGCCCTGGCCGAAGCCAGCAAAAGCCTCAAGCACTTGGAATGGTTCGAAGTCACGGAAACCCGCGGCCACATCGAAAATGGCCGGGCCGCGCACTTTCAGGTGACGATCAAGGTCGGTTTCCGGATTGCCAATAGCTGAGGTTCGTTGAACTTGCACGCTGGCGGAGTGCCATAGGGAGTGGCGATGCGCTATGGTCTGCGCATTACGTTTTCCAATACCTGCCCTATTTGATCCGACCAAGGAGTGCGAGCGATGAACAAGTTGATGGTGGCCCTGGGTTTGCTGAGCCTTGCCGGTGGTGCGTTTGCGGCCGGCAAGCCCTGCGAAGAGCTGAAAAGCGAAATCGCAGCGAAGCTGGACGCCAAGGGCGTGTCAGGTTATTCGCTGGAAATTGTCGATAAAGGCGCAGCGGCTGAAGGACAACAAGTCGTCGGCACCTGTGAGAGCGGTACGAAGGAAATCGTCTACAAGCGCGGCTGATAGCGCGTTCAGTTCAAAGCCGACGCACAGCGTCGGCTTTTTATTGGCCGCGATTCAGCCCTTCATGACCTGCGCCAGCAACTCGTAGGAGTGCAAGCGATCAGCGTGCTCATACAGATCACTGGTGAAAATCAGCTCATCGGCCTGGGTTTGCTCGATCAGCACTTGCAGCTTGGCGCGAATCTTCTGCGGACCGCCGACCATGGCTAGCCCCAGGAAATCGCCGACCGCCTCCTTCTCATGGGGCAACCAAAGACCGTTCATGGACTCGACCGGCGGGCGCTGCACCAGGCTCTGGCCGCGCATCAACGCCAGGATCCGCTGGTACACCGACGTCGCCAGGTAATCGGCCTGTTCATCAGTATCCGCAGCCACCAGCGGCACGCCGAGCATCACATAGGGCTTGTCGAGCACCGCCGACGGCTTGAAGTGGTTGCGGTAGATGCGAATCGCCTCGTGCATATATCGCGGTGCGAAATGGGAGGCGAATGCGTAGGGCAAACCGCGTTCACCGGCCAATTGCGCACTGAACAGACTCGAACCCAGCAGCCAGACCGGCACGTAGGTGCCGGTGCCGGGCATGGCGATGATGCGTTGATCCGGGGTACGCGGGCCCAGGTAGCGCATCAGCTCGGCCACATCCTCGGGAAAATCGTCCGCGCTGCCGGAGCGCTCGCGACGCAGTGCCCGGGCGGTCATCTGGTCGGAACCTGGTGCGCGCCCCAGCCCCAGATCGATTCGACCCGGATAGAGGCTTTCCAGCGTGCCGAACTGTTCGGCGATGATCAACGGTGCGTGATTGGGCAGCATGACGCCACCGGAGCCGACGCGAATGGTCGAAGTGCCCCCCGCCAGATAACCCAGCAGCACCGCCGTTGCCGAACTGGCGATACCGTCCATATTGTGGTGTTCGGCCACCCAGAAGCGGGTGTAGCCGTATTTTTCCACGTGCTGCGCCAAGTCCAGCGAGTTGTGCAAGGATTGAGCGGCATTGCCATCGGCGCGCACAGGCACCAGGTCGAGGGTTGAGAATTTCACGTCGGACAGCTGTTTCATGGGCCGGGATCTCCAACGGCGTTCCGGGCTTTTTCCTACGGGTAAAAGCCTGCCGTTTCTTAAAGGTGTGTGCCATTGCAATGTGGGCATATACCCGAGTTTCAATAGTTGCGACGAAATTTCCTACTAAATTCGTCGGCTAATCGACAAGGTGAACTTTTCCAGGCGGTCTATCCTCACAACCCAGACAGTTAAGAAAACACCCAGGCGCGGCGTTCGCGCCGGATCTTCAGGAGGCAGACATGGCTATCATCAAGAAAGCATCGGCTCATTGGGAAGGTGACCTGAAAACCGGTATCGGCTCGATTTCCACGGAAACCGGCGTGTTGCGCGAGGCGCCCTATGGCTTCAAGGCGCGATTCGAAGGCGGCAAGGGCACCAACGCCGAGGACTTGAGCGGCGCGGCCCACGCCGGCTGCTTTTCCATGGCCTTTTCGATGATCCTGGGCGACGCCGGGCTCAAGGCCGACAGCATCGACACCAACGCTGAAGTGACCCTGGACCAGGTCGAGGGCGGTTTCGCGATCACGGCGGTCAAGCTGATACTCAAGGCGAAAATCCCCGGCGCGAGCCAGGCGCAATTCGACGAATTGAGCAAGAAAGCCAAGGAGGGGTGCCCGGTATCCAAAGTGCTGAACGCCCAGATTACCCTGGATGCGACGTTGGTGAACTGACCCATGAAAGGGTCGCAGCCTTCGCAGGCATTATCGAAGGCTGCGATTTCTTGAATACGGTCGAGCTGTTTACCCTGGCGCAATTATGATCGAATGAAGCTCGCAGTTTCAGCGCACAGGCAGTGCGTGCTGCCATGAGGAATTCGAACATGAAACGATCAGCCCTGGTGGTCATCGGCTGCGCATTCGCTGCATCAGCCCTTGCGGCTCCCAAATCCTGTGAGGAGCTGAAAGGGGAAATCGAAGCGAAGATCCAGGCGAACAACGTGTCGTCCTACACGCTGGAAATCGTCACCAATGACGAAGTCCACGACGAGAACATGGTGGTGGGCAGTTGCGATAACGGCACGAAGAAAATCATCTACCAGAAGAACGACCGCTAGGGAGTCCTACGGAACGCAATTGATCTGCCGTTCCTCGGCGACGATTTGACGCTTGCCGTCATAGAGCCGGGCGCTCGGCGTGAATGCCAGGTTGCGAGCCTCCAGACGATAGCGCTGGCCGGCCTCGAAATGGTCGTAACGCACGAGCATATAGCACATCCGCTCTTGGGGTTCGGCCTGCATGCCCACCCCACCCCCACTGAATACTTCGAAGTCGAAGCGCACTTTCAGTTCGTGGCTGCCCGGCGAAACCTGGAAGAACCGTCCGTCGCGCAAGCGCTGGCCGTCCAGGCTTTCAGCCATCAGCATTTTGCCGCCCGGCATCGGCGTAGCAAAATCAACCCACGCCATGTTCGGGTCGACCTGGGGCAGCGGGCTCGTTGCGCAACCGCTCATGGAGACCAGGGCCAGTAACAGCAAGGATAAGCGCATGATGAGTTTCCTTAAAACCAGGCCCTGAGCATAGCGCCAATCACGTTTGTTGGCAGCCCGCCGGCGTACCTTGCCCCACCACCTTGCGTTGCTGATCGTAAAGCTTGGCCCATGGCCGGAAACCAATGCTGCCGGCCTGCAGCTGGTAACGTTGGCCGGCATTGAAATCCTTGAATTTCAGGCTCAACCGGCAATCGCGCCACAGCGGCTCCGCGTCCGGGCCGATGTTGCCGGGTTCGACGGCAAACTGGTAACGCACCGTCAACTCATGGCTGCCGGGTTGCACTTCGAAATAACGTCGGTCGACGGACATCTTGTCATCGACTTCCAGCGCCTGTAGCGCGGTGTCCTGCTGGTTGCCCAGATCGATCCACGCTTGGGATGGATCGGGGTCAGGCAAGCCGGCACAACCGGTGAGCAACAACAGGCCACTCGTCAGCATCAACACGCGCATAGCGAAGCTCCAGGCAAGCGAGATAGTCTTGTGGGCAGACTTCCCAGGGTGATTCCAATTGATCAGGCCGCGTTCAAGCCATCGGTTACTCGACCGTGTTTTCCAGATTTTGTTTCCAGGCCTCCTGCTTTTGTTACTGAACGGTTGCGCTAGCGCCGGTTATTACAGCCAACTCGGCGGCGGGCAGCTAAGGCTGTTGCAGGCCCGCGAGCCTATCGACCAGGTCATTGTCGACCCCGCCCGCGATCCCCAACTCAAGGCGCACCTGGCCCCGGCGCGCGAGGCACGGACGTTCGCCAGTACTCACCTGCATCTACCGGACAATCGAAGCTATCGCCTGTATGCGGATATTGGCCGGCCGTTCGTAGTCTGGAATGTCTTCGCCACGCCAGAGTTTTCCCTGGCACCGCCCACCCATTGTTTTCCCGTTGCCGGTTGCGTGGCTTATCGCGGCTATTACAGCCAGGGCGCCGCCCGTGGCGAGGCCGCGTTGCAGCGCTTGCAAGGCATGGACGTCACGAGTGGTGGGGTAGAAGCCTATTCGACGCTGGGCGGGTTCGACGCTCCGATCCTGAGTTCCATGATGCATTGGGGCGACGATCGCCTGGCGACGCTGATCTTTCATGAACTGGCGCACCAACGGTTTTATGTACAGGACGACACCGAATTCAATGAGTCCTTCGCCACCTTCGTCGAACAGGAAGGCACCCGGCAATGGCGCGCCAGTCGAGGGCTGGCGCCGGACAATGGCAAGCAGGTGCGCCAGCGCGACCAGTTCATCCAACTGATCCTCGATACCCGCCAGCGCCTGGAAAAGCTCTACGCCCAACCCTTGCCGGCCGAGGGAATGCGCCAACACAAAGCGGCGGAGTTCGAACGCCTGCGCACCGACTATGAGCAACTGCGCGATACCCAATGGGCAGGCGATAAACGCTACGACGCCTGGGTCTATGCGCCCTTGAACAATGCGCGATTGCTGCCGTTCGGGCTGTATGACCAGTGGGTGCCGGCGTTTGCGGCGCTGTTCAAGCAGAAGGATGGGGACTGGGTTGGGTTTTACACGGCGGTGGAACAGCTGGGCAAATTGCCGATCGACGAGCGCAAGGCGGCCTTGAAGGTGTTGGCGGAGCCGAAGACTTCCGCGGACTAGGCGGGCGCCATCGCGAGCAAGCTCGCTCCCACATTTGTTCGTCGTTGTTCATGCCATCCAGGCTCGACGCCGTTTCAGTGTGGGAGCGCGCTTGCTCGCGATAGCGGTGGGTCAGCTTGCTTCAATGGTGACGGTACTATCGCCATCGCGAGCAAGCTCGCTCCCACATTGGATGCCTCGCCACGGCCAGCAACGGCACATAAAAAAGGGCATACCGATTCATCGGTATGCCCTTTCGATTGCTGCTTTCTTCCCCCTGGCCGAGGTACTCGTCGCAATTATGGGTTAACGCTATCTTTCAAGAACTTGCCTGGTTTGAAGGCAACGGTGTTGCTGGCCTTGATCTTTACTGGCTCACCGGTTTGTGGATTCTTGCCAGTGCGGGCGCCGCGGTGGCGTTGCAGGAAAGTGCCGAAGCCCACCAGGGTAACGCTGTCCTTGCGGTGCAGGGCGCCGGTGATTTCTTCGAGGACGGCGTTGAGGACGCGGTTGGCTTGTTCTTTGGTGAGGTCTGCTTTTTCCGCGATAGCGGCGGCGAGTTCTGGTTTACGCATGAAATGAAGCCCCTTTGACGGTTTTTTTGTTGTTATGTCCGTGCTGTTCTCTTTGGAACAGCCCCTAAGGCGCCGCAGGCTCTACTCTGCGGCAGACGGGAGTGAGGATGGCACGGTGCCGAACACCGCGCCAGTGTCCGGAAGACCTTTGTGGGACCAAAAGTAGGGTTTTTGCGACAGAACGACCAGTATTTACGCCAGCAGGGCTGGAAGCTCCTTGTTCAGCGCCAGTTTCTCCATCACTGCCGTGCCCGTCAGCGCGTAGCCCAACAGATTGCCTTGAGCGTCTCGGCACAGTGCCTTGATGTCCGCGCCCAGCCCTTCGACGCTCCACACGCCTTCGCTGCCTCGCGGTGGCGGCGACACGACCAATGGGCACACCGGGGTTTTTACGGTAATCGGCATGGCACCGTAACTGACGGCAGTCGGGTTGCCGGCCAGGGTTTGGGCCAAGGCCCGGGCGCAGCTCATCAGCGGCATGACATACAGCAGGTTCAAGCCGTCGACCTCGGCGCAATCGCCCAGGGCGTAGATATTGGCGTGGGAGGTTTTCAGGTGGCGATCGACCACGACGCCGCGGTTGGCCACCAGCCCGGCGGCCGCCGCCAGGTCGATGCGTGGACGCAGGCCGACGGCCGAGACCACCAGGTCGCAGGCGATCACCTGGCCGTCGGACAGGTGCGCCTCCAGCCCATCGGCGACCTTCTGCAAGCGGTTGAGCACAGGGCCCAGGTGGAAGCGCGCGCCGAGGCTTTCCAGCCCGGCCTGGACCGCTGCCGCAGCGGCCGGATGCAGCAGCGTCGGCATGACTTGCTCGCACGGCGCCACCAACTCGACTTCGTAGCCCCCCAGGCTCAGGTCGTTGGCGAACTCGCAGCCAATCAGACCGGCACCCAGCAGCAACACCCGGCGCTTGCCGACGGCCGCAGCCCTGAAGCGCGCGTAGTCTTCCAGGTCGTTGATGGGAAAGATCAGGTCCGCCGCGTCGCCCTGTACCGGCACGCGCACGGTTTCGGCGCCCCAGGCCAGGATCAGGTCGCGGTAGTTCACCGCCTCCTCGCCAATCCACAGCCGTTTGTGGCCCGGATCGATGCCGCTGATGCGGGTGTGGGTCCGCACCTCGGCCTTGAGTTGTTCGGCCATGGCCCCCGGTTCAGCCATGCTCAAACCGTCGGCATCCTTGTTCTTGCCAAAGCCCGTGGAAAGCATCGGCTTGGAGTATGAGCGACCGTCATCCGCGGTGATCAGCAGCAGCGGGGTCTCGCTGTCGAGCTTGCGAAACTCCCGGGCCAGGTTATAACCGGCCAGCCCAGTACCGACGATGACGACAGGTGCACTCATGTTGCTCTCCATTAAATGAAACGATCAGTTGATTTCGATCATTTCGAAATCCATTTTGCCGACACCGCAGTCTGGGCACAGCCAGTCCGCCGGTACATCTTCCCAGCGAGTGCCGGGCGCGATGCCATCGTCAGGCCAGCCGTCAGCTTCGTTGTAGATCAGGCCGCAGACGATACATTGCCACTTCTTCATTCCAATACTTCCTCGAGATGTCAGGCCTTGGCCGGTATTTTCCGGCTCAGGGCCGTTTTGTACTGATCGGTCGCGCCAGATGCAAGCACGATCGGCAGGCCGCAGGCCAGGCCGGTCAAAACCCGCGACCGACATGGTAAGCTCGCGGCCTCATTTGCTGCCATTCAAGACCTCTGTGCCGCATACAAATTCGATTTTTCCTACACTCCAATGGCTGCCCCAGCACCTGCTGTCGCCCCGTCCCGATGCCGGAGTACTCGATTGGTTGTTCGACGAAGGCTCCCTGACCCGGCGCCTCACGCGCCTGTCGGACGGCCACTTCAGCGTGACCCCATTGTTCGAAGGCTGGCAGCCATTGCGCGCCGACGAATGTGCCGCGCTCGACCTGACCGAGGGCAGCGAGGGTTGGGTACGCGAGGTGTATCTGCGCGGTCGCGACCAGCCCTGGGTGTTCGCCCGCAGCGTGGCGGCGCGCAGCGCCTTGCAGGGTGACGGGTTACAGATGGACGAGTTGGGCAGCCGCTCCCTGGGCGAATTGCTGTTTTGCGACCAGGCGTTCCAGCGCCGCGCCATCGAGGTTTGCCATTACCCCGAGGCCGGCTTGCCGGAAGACGTACGCGCCAGTGGCCTGTGGGGGCGCCGTTCACGTTTCGACCGCGGTGCGTTGAGCGTGCTGGTGGCGGAAATCTTCCTGCCCCGCTTGTGGACCGTCGCCCGCGCCTATTCGGAGAATTGCTGATGTATGTGCAACTGCTCAAATCCTTGAATCGCCTGAACCCACGGGCATGGGACTTCGTGCAACTGACCCGCATGGACAAGCCCATCGGCATCTACCTGCTGTTGTGGCCGACGTTGTGGGCACTGTGGATTGCCGGTGAAGGCTCGCCGTCCATCGCCAACGTGGTGATTTTCATCCTCGGTGTGGTGCTGACCCGTGCCGGTGGCTGTGTGATCAATGACTGGGCCGACCGCAAGGTGGACGGCCACGTCAAACGCACCGAACAACGCCCGCTGGTGAGCGGCAAGATCAGTTCGAAGGAGGCGCTGGTGTTCTTCGCCGTGCTGATGAGCGTGAGCTTCCTGCTGGTGTTGTGCACCAATGCACCGACCATCCTGCTGTCCCTCGGCGGCCTGGCCTTGGCATTCAGTTACCCGTTCATGAAGCGTTATACCTACTACCCGCAAGTGGTGCTGGGGGCGGCGTTCTCCTGGGGCATGCCGATGGCGTTCACCGCCGAAACCGGGCATCTGCCGGCGGCCGCCTGGTTGCTGTACATCGCCAATCTGCTGTGGACAGTGGGCTACGACACCTATTACGCCATGACCGACCGGGACGACGACCTGCGCATCGGCGTGAAGTCCACGGCGATCCTGTTTGGCGATGCCGACCGGGTGATCATCCTGACGCTGCAAGGCCTGGCCTTGGGTTGCCTGGTGTTGGCCGGGTCTAAGTTCCAACTGGGTGGCTGGTTCCCCGTGGGGTTGGTGGCCGCGGCCGCGTGCTTCGCCTGGGAATTCTGGTACACCCGAGGCAGGGACCGGATGCGCTGCTTCAAGGCTTTCTTGCACACCCATTGCGCCGGCTTGGCGACTTTCGTGGGGATTGTGTTGGATTACGCGTTGCGCTGAAGCCGAGCCCGAGCACTGAACGTTAGCTCATGCCAGCATGAACCTTGGCTTATGAAAGCCTTTTGTGGCGAGGGAGCTTGCTCCCGCTGGGCTGCGGAGCGGCCCCAAGATTTTTGCGGTCGCTACGCAACCGAGCGGGAGCAAGCTCCCTCGCCACAAAAAAGTGTCTCAGCGGGACGCGTTACTTGGCCTTGGCCACTTTCCAGGCGCCGTCCATTTTGCCGTCGCCGGTCATGTCCCCGGCCTTCTTGTCCATCACGAAGGTGTACAGCGGCATGCCCTGATAAGCCCACTGCATTGAGCCATCATCGCGCTTGATCACGGTCCAGTCGCCCATGGATTTATCACCCGCCGCAGCCATCAGCGGTGGCCAGTTAGCCGCACACTTGTCATTGCATTCCGACTTACCAGCCGAGTCTTTGGCAAAGGTGTAAAGGGTCATGCCCTTATGGTCGGTGAACATGCCATCCTTCTCCATTGCAGGATCGGCAGCCATCGCAACCCCAGGCAGGGCCAGAGCAGCTGCCATCAGCAGGGCTTTGAAAGAAACAGTCATTTGTTTCATGGAAACCTTCTCTTGTGGTTGTCAGGATTCGGACTGAAAAGCTTAGTCCAGGATCCCCCTCGCTGCCGCTGAGGAAATAACTGTCACACGACTGCAATAATTCCGTTATCTAATGCGGCGCAAGACAGTTAAATGACAAGAGGATTACCCCATGGTTGGCAGGAGCATTCTGATCGTCGACGACGAGGCGCCCATCCGCGAGATGATCGCCGTTGCGTTGGAGATGGCCGGCTATGACTGCATGGAAGCAGAAAACTCTCAACAGGCCCATGCCATCATCGTCGACCGCAAGCCCGACCTGATCCTGCTGGACTGGATGCTGCCCGGCACGTCAGGCATCGAACTGGCGCGACGGCTCAAGCGCGACGAGCTGACCGGTGATATTCCGATCATCATGCTCACCGCCAAGGGCGAAGAGGACAACAAGATCCAAGGCCTGGAAGTCGGCGCCGACGACTACATCACCAAGCCGTTCTCCCCACGGGAGCTGGTGGCGCGCCTGAAGGCCGTGCTGCGACGCGCCGGGCCGACCGATGGCGAAGCGCCGATTGAAGTCGGTGGCCTGCTGCTCGACCCGATCAGCCACCGCGTGACCATCGACGGCAAACCCGCCGAGATGGGCCCGACCGAATATCGTCTGCTGCAATTCTTCATGACTCACCAGGAACGTGCCTACACCCGCGGCCAACTGTTGGACCAGGTCTGGGGCGGCAACGTCTACGTCGAGGAACGCACCGTGGACGTGCACATCCGACGCCTGCGCAAGGCCCTCGGCGATGCCTATGAAAATCTGGTACAAACCGTGCGCGGCACCGGTTATCGTTTTTCGACAAAGGCCTGATCCGAGCCCTTACCGCCCGACAAGCTGACAAGGACGCGCGTCACGTGAATCAAAACTGGCATGGCACCCTGATTCGCCACATGTTGTTGCTGGTGACTGGCTGTTTGCTGATCGGCCTGATCAGCGGTTATTACGGCTGGAGCCTGGCCGCGGGCCTGGGGCTTTACCTGGCCTGGACACTCAAGCAACTGCTGCGCCTGCATGAATGGCTGCGCCTGCATCAACCCGACGAAGCCCCGCCCGACGGCTATGGCTTATGGGGTGAGGTGTTCGACAGCATCTACCACCTGCAACGGCGCGACCAGCGCGTCCGCGGGCGCCTGCAGGCGGTAATCGACCGGGTCCAGGAATCCACCGCCGCGCTGAAAGACGCGGTGATCATGCTCGACAGCGAAGGCAACCTGGAATGGTGGAACCGCGCTGCCGAGACCCTGTTGGGCCTCAAGACGCCCCAGGACAGCGGCCAACCAGTGACCAACCTGGAGCGCCATCCGCGCTTCAAGGAATATTTCGAGCAAGCCAACTACGCCGAGCCGCTGGAGATCCCTTCGCCCACCAATGACCGGTTGCGTATCCAGCTGTACATCACCCGCTACGGCAACAACGAGCACTTGATGCTGGTGCGCGACGTCACGCGCATCCATCAGCTGGAACAGATGCGCAAGGATTTCATCGCCAACGTGTCCCACGAATTGCGCACGCCGTTGACGGTGATCTGCGGCTACCTGGAGACCCTGCTCGACAACGTCGAGGAGGTGAACCCGCGCTGGAGCCGGGCCTTGCAGCAGATGCACCAGCAGAGCGGACGCATGCAGACCCTGCTCAACGACTTGTTGCTGCTGGCGAAGCTGGAAGCCACCGATTACCCGTCGGACAACCAGCCAGTGCCGATCGACGACCTGCTGCAAACCATTGTTGAAGATGCCCAGGAGCTGTCCGGTTCCAAGCAGCAGACCATCACCTTGGAAGCCGACCCGGCGGTGCAGCTCAAGGGCAGCGAGGCGGAACTGCGCAGTGCGTTTTCCACCCTGGTATTCAACGCGGTCAAGTACACGCCGGAGCAGGGCCGCATCCATGTGCGCTGGTGGGGCGACGAGCAAGGCGCGCACCTGAGCGTGCGCGATTCGGGCATCGGCATCGACAGCAAGCACCTGCCGCGCCTGACCGAACGTTTCTACCGCGTCGACTCCAGCCGCAACTCCAATACCGGTGGCACCGGGCTGGGCCTGGCCATTGTCAAACACGTCCTGCTGCGCCATCGCGCCCGCATGGAGATCAGCAGCGTGCCCGGCCATGGCCGCACGTTTACCTGTCATTTCGCCCCGGCCCAAGTGGTTCGCACACGCCTCGCTCGCCCCGCTGATTGAAAGCGCCCACTAGGCAATCGCCGAGTCAGCCGCTACATTGACTGACTTGCGCCTGCCTTTTCAGGCGCTCATTTTCAATTCCTACGACTATTCGGAACCCGCAAAACCCCATCATGGACCCTTCCCCTGGCTTGTCCCTCGTCACACTCTTCGCCGAATTCGGCATGATTCTTTTTGCTCTGATCCTGGTTCTGCTCAACGGATTTTTCGTTGCGGCCGAATTCGCCATGGTCAAGCTGCGTTCGACCCGGGTCGAGGCCATCGCCGAGCAGAACGGCTGGCGCGGGCATATCCTGCGCACCGTCCACAGCCAGCTCGACGCTTACCTGTCGGCATGCCAGCTGGGTATCACCCTGGCGTCCCTGGGCCTGGGCTGGGTCGGTGAGCCAGCGTTTGCCCACATCCTCGAACCGTTGCTGGGCGCGATTGGCGTGCAATCGCCGGAAGTGATCAAAGGCGTGTCGTTCTTCACCGCGTTCTTCATCATTTCGTACCTGCACATCGTGGTCGGTGAACTGGCGCCCAAATCCTGGGCCATCCGCAAACCCGAGCTGCTGTCGTTGTGGACCGCCGTGCCGCTGTACCTGTTCTACTGGGCCATGTATCCGGCGATCTACCTGCTCAACGCTAGCGCCAACGCCATCTTGCGCATCGCCGGCCAAGGCGAGCCCGGGCCCCATCACGAACACCATTACAGCCGCGAAGAACTGAAGCTGATCCTGCACTCCAGCCGGGGCCAGGACCCGAGCGACCAAGGCATGCGCGTGCTGGCCTCGGCCGTGGAAATGGGCGAGCTGGAAGTGGTGGACTGGGCCAATTCCCGGGAAGACCTGGTGACGCTGGAGTTCAACGCGCCCCTCAAGGAAATCCTGGCGATGTTCCGTCGCCACAAGTTCAGCCGTTATCCGGTGTACGACAGCGAGCGCCAGGAGTTCGTCGGCCTGCTGCACATCAAGGACCTGCTGCTGGAACTGGCGGCCCTGGACCACATCCCCGAATCGTTCAACCTGGCCGAACTGACCCGGCCGCTGGAGCGCGTGTCGCGGCACATGCCGCTGTCGCAGTTGCTGGAGCAGTTCCGCAAGGGCGGCTCGCACTTCGCCGTGGTCGAGGAAGCCGACGGCAACATCATCGGCTACCTGACCATGGAAGACGTGTTGGAAGTGCTGGTAGGCGACATCCAGGACGAACACCGCAAGGCCGAACGCGGGATCCTGGCCTACCAGCCGGGCAAGCTGCTGGTACGTGGCGACACGCCGCTGTTCAAGGTCGAGCGCCTGCTGGGGATCGACCTGGACCACATCGAAGCCGAAACCCTGGCCGGGCTGGTCTATGAAACCCTCAAGCGCGTGCCGGAAGAGGAAGAAGTGCTGGAAGTCGAAGGCCTGCGGATCATCATCAAGAAGATGAAAGGGCCGAAGATCATCCTGGCGAAGGTGTTGATGCTCGATTGAGCATCAAACTTCCCGCAAGTTGAAGGCATAACCCGCTGTGGCGAGGGAGCTTGCTCCCGCTGGGGCGCGACGCGGCCCCAAAAGCGACGACTGCTTCGCAGCCGAGCGGGAGCAAGCTCCCGCGCCACAAAAAAGCCTCCCGAATCTACAGTGCTACTGCTTGCCCAACGCAAAGTTGGGCAAGTCGCCCACCGGTTGATTGAACTGATAGGGAATCGACACCAGCCCCAACCCGGTATTGCGCTGCACCACGAAATGCAGGTGCGGGCCTGAGCTGTTGCCGGTATTGCCCGACAACGCCAACGGCGTGCCCACCGCGACCCGCTGCCCTTCCCGTACGCTCACCGAGCCTTTCTGCAGGTGCAGGTAGACGCCCATGGTGCCGTCGTCGTGCAGCACCCGCACGAAGTTGCCCGCAGGATCATCCCCGCGGCCGGTCTGTTCGTTTTCGGTCTTGATCACCACGCCTCCTCGCGCGGCGATGATCGGCGTGCCTACGGGCATGGCGATGTCCATGGCGTAGCGGTTCTTCGGGCCGTAATGGCTATATTGGCCGTTGGCGCCTTGGCTCAGCCGGAACGGCCCGCCGCGCCAAGGCAGCGGGTATCGATAGGCCTCGGCGGCGCCTGCCGGGTCGCCCAGGGAATATTCGAACCTTGGGGTATACACCAGCGGCCGACCGGGCCGGGTAGCCGTCAGCAGCGCCAGGCGCAGGTTGCTGCGTGCCGGCAGCACCCGACGAATCGGCCGGCTCGGCGCCCCGCTGACATTGCGCAGCCCGGCGAAACTCAACTCGATCTCCACCGGCGCGTACAAATCGTTGCGCACGAACACCGCGTCCGCACCATTCTGCTTCTTGATATCGAGAAACACCTGGCGCTCCAGGCGTTCGACCATGCGGTCGCGAAACACGAACACCTGGGCGCCCTTGCTGGGACGGTCGCTATAGGACACCACGCCGTTGGCATCGGTGGATTTGTAGATGGTCATGGCCATGGCCGGGGTGGCGGCCAGGACGAGACCACAGGCGAACAGCAACGGCACGAGCATGGGCAAGAATTCTGTCGATAAATGAAGGCCTGTACAGCAGCCTAGCAGCTGGGATGGACCAGCGTAGTCGACGGATGTTTCAAAATTGGATCAACGATTGTTGTTGAGGCTGATGGCCCCATCGCGAGCAAGCTCGCTCCCACAGGGGATTTGCGTCAGGCACGCACCTGTGGCCTGCACGCATCACTGTGGGAGCGAGCTTGCTCGCGATAGCGGGCTGAAGGGCGCCGCCGAATCAGGCGCCCGGTACGAAGTGCTTCTGCGCCGTGCCGCGGGCGATTAGGCGGGAGATGTAGTCGAGCTTCTGGGGGTCTTTGTCGACGAAGCGGAACGTCAGTTGCAACCATTCGCTGTCGGGCGTCTGCTCATGGGCGACGATGGCGTGCAAATAGCCGTTGAGACGCGCGGTTTCGGCGTTGTCGCCCTGTTCCATGTCCAGCACCGCGCCTTCGAGTACTTGCGGCAGGGTGTCGGAGCGTTTGACCACCAGCAGCGCTTCCTTGAGGCTCAGGGCCTTGATCACGCATTGCTGGGTGCCACTGGACAGACGCAACTGGCCTTGGCCGCGATTGGCCGTCGAAGCGGCGGCTACCGGTGCCTTGACCGGTGGGCTGTTGAGCAGGCCACGAGCCGGGGCGGCAGCAGCAGGGACGGCCGGGGCCGACGCAACCGCCGCCACCGGCGCCTTGCCGCCCGTCAGGGCGCTGAGGGAGTCATTGCCGAACGCCGAGTTCATCTTGGTCGGGGCACTGTTCATCAGCGTGTCGAGCTTGCCGACCTTGTGCAGGGCCTGCTTGACCTTGGTCAGCAGCTGTTCGTTGGTGAACGGCTTGCTGACGTAGCCGGAAACGCCGGCCTGGATCGCCTGGACCACGTTTTCCTTGTCGCCGCGGCTGGTGACCATCACGAACGGCATGCCCTTGAGGTTGTCCTGCTGACGGCACCAGGTCAGCAGTTCCAGGCCGGACATTTCCGGCATTTCCCAATCGCACAGCACCAAGTCGAACGCCTCGCGAGCCAGCAGGGCCTGGGCTTTCTTGCCGTTCACCGCGTCTTCGATACGCACGCCCGGGAAGTAGTTGCGCAGGCACTTCTTCACCAGGTCACGAATGAACGAAGCATCGTCCACGACCAACACACTGACCTTACTCATCCAGATACACCTCTAAAAAATCCCGGCAAGCATACCGCTTTTACTGATGGCACATTGCCAAAAAACCTTCAGTCACGCCGGGACTTTTCGTTCGCGGGGTGCTGCTTTCGATGAAAAAAAATCCAAAAAAAAGCCCGACCAGAAGGCCGGGCGCTTTTCTTGGCAATCTTACTTATCGTCAGTTGCGCCCGGAACATTAGCGGTTTCGGACGGGGTGCCCTCAACTTCTTCCTTCATGCGCTTGAGCCCCATATGGCGTACATCGGTGCCGCGCACCAGGTAGATGACAAGTTCCGAGATGTTGCGCGCATGATCGCCGATACGCTCCAAGGAACGCAGCACCCAGATAATGCTCAACACCCGGGAGATGGAACGCGGGTCTTCCATCATGTAGGTCGCCAGCTCGCGCAGGGCGGTCTTGTATTCGCGATCGATGATCTTGTCGTACTGGGCCACCGACAACGCCAGGTCGGCGTCGAAGCGGGCAAAGGCATCCAGCGCGTCGCGAACCATGTTGCGCACCTGGTCGCCAATGTGGCGAACCTCGACGTAACCACGCGGCGCTTCGCCTTCTTCGCACAACTGGATGGCGCGACGAGCGATCTTGGTGGCTTCGTCGCCGATCCGCTCAAGGTCGATCACTGACTTGGAGATGCTGATGATCAGCCGCAGGTCGGACGCAGCCGGCTGGCGACGGGCCAGGATACGCAGGCACTCTTCGTCGATGTTGCGTTCCATCTGGTTGATCTGGTCATCGATTTCGCGCACCTGCTGGGCCAGGCCGGAGTCGGCCTCGATCAGCGCGGTCACCGCGTCGTTGACCTGCTTTTCCACCAGCCCGCCCATGGCCAGCAAGTGACTGCGCACTTCCTCAAGCTCGGCATTGAACTGTGCGGAAATGTGGTGAGTAAGGCCTTCCTTCGAAATCATCTTGTTCGCTCCGCGAAAGTTGCAAGCTTCAAGCTGCAAGCTTCAAGCAGTTAAATGTTGATCCTGATAGCGCAGTGCGGCTATGCAGTTGCCTCGACTAGCCGTAGCGACCGGTGATGTAGTCTTCGGTCTGTTTCTTGGCCGGATTGGTGAACAGCGTATCGGTATCGCCAAATTCCACCAGTTTGCCCATGTACATGAACGCGGTGTAGTCGGACACCCGCGCCGCCTGCTGCATGTTGTGGGTCACGATGACGATGGTGAACTTGGACTTGAGCTCGTAGATCAGCTCCTCGACTTTCAGCGTCGAGATCGGGTCCAGGGCCGAGCAAGGTTCGTCGAGCAGCAGCACTTCCGGCTCCACGGCGATGGTACGGGCGATCACCAGGCGCTGCTGCTGACCACCGGACAGGCCCAGGGCCGACTCATGCAGACGGTCCTTGACCTCATCCCACAGTGCCGCGCCCTTGAGGGCCCATTCCACGGCTTCGTCGAGGACGCGCTTTTTGTTGATGCCCTGGATGCGCAGGCCGTAGACCACGTTCTCGTAGATGGTTTTCGGAAACGGGTTAGGCTTCTGGAACACCATGCCGACGCGACGACGCAGCTCGGCCACGTCTTCGCCCTTGCGGTAGATGTTGTTGCCGTAGAGGTTGATTTCACCTTCGACGCGGCAGCCGTCCACCAGATCGTTCATGCGGTTGAAGGTGCGCAGCAAGGTCGACTTGCCGCAACCCGACGGGCCGATGAACGCGGTGACGCGTTGTTTCGGGATATTCAGGCTGACGTCGTACAGCGCCTGTTTCTCGCCGTAGAACAGGTTCAGGCCGGGCACTTCGATGGCCACAGTTTCCTGGGCCAGGTCCAGGCTCTGCTTGTCGCGGCCCAGGGCCGACATGTTGATGCCGTGTGTATGTGCTTCGTGTTGCATGGGAGGCTCCCTGTGCTAACAAATTCGGTTCGGAACGCCTTTTCTGGCGGCCCCATGAAATTCCAGTGAACGCCGATCAGTGTGGGAGCGAGCTTGCTCGCGATGGGGCCATCGAGGCCGCCAAAAGCTTCGCGAGCAAGCTCGCTCCTACAGGGTCCGCGTCGACCATCAACTATCCAGTGCTTTGTATTTTTCGCGCAGGTGGTTACGGATCCACACCGCCGACAGGTTGAGGGTGGCGATCACCAGCACCAGCAGCAGTGCCGTGGCGTAGACCAACGGCCGGGCTGCCTCGACGTTCGGGCTCTGGAAGCCGACGTCATAGATATGGAAGCCAAGGTGCATGATCTTCTGGTCCAGGTGCAGGTACGGGTAGTTGCCGTCCAGCGGCAGCGACGGGGCCAGCTTCACCACGCCCACCAGCATCAACGGTGCCACTTCACCGGCGGCACGGGCCACGGCGAGGATCATCCCGGTCATCATCGCCGGGCTCGCCATCGGCAGGACGATTTTCCACAAGGTCTCGGCCTTGGTCGCGCCGAGGGCCAGGGAGCCTTCGCGCACGGTGCGCGGGATCCGCGCCAGGCCTTCTTCCGTGGCCACGATCACCACCGGCACCGCCAGCAACGCCAGGGTCAGGGACGCCCAGAGCAGGCCCGGGGTGCCGAAGGTCGGCGCCGGCAAGGCTTCGGGGAAGAACAGGCGGTCGACCGAACCACCCAGCACGTAGACAAAGAAGCCCAGGCCGAACACACCGTAGACAATGGCCGGAACGCCGGCGAGGTTGTTCACCGCGATGCGGATCAAGCGGGTCATCGTGCCTTGGCGGGCATATTCACGCAGGTAGACCGCTGCCAGCACACCAAACGGCGTGACGATCATCGCCATGATCAGGGTCATCATCACGGTGCCGAAAATCGCCGGGAAGATGCCGCCTTCGGTGTTGGCCTCACGAGGGTCGTCGCTGAGGAATTCCCAGCCCTTGCTGAAGTAGAAACCCATCTTGGTGAACGTGCCCATGCCGTTTGGCTGGTAGGCGTGCACGACTTTGCCGATTTCGATTTCCACTTCCTTGCCGTTGGCATCGCGGGCCGTCAGGCTGTCGCGGTTGAACTGCGCGTGCAGGTCGGCCAGGCGCGCTTCGATGTCCTTGTAGCGGGCGTTGAGTTCGGCGCGTTCGCTTTCCAGGTCGGCCTGGGCGGCGGCGTCGAGCTTGCCGTCCAGTTCCAGTTTGCGACCGTGCAGGCGGATACGCTCCAGGCCAGCGTTGATGGCGCCGATGTCGACTTTTTCCAGGGTCTTGAGCTCGGCGGCCAACTGGTTGACGCGCTGTACCCGAGCCTGCAGTTGCGGCCAGGCGGCCTCGCCTTCGGCGATGACCTTGCCGCCTTCCTTGACGTTGACCAGGTAGCCGTAGAAATTGCCCCACTCACGACGCTCGATGGCCATCAGTTCCGGCGGCGTCGTCTGGTTGCTCAGCCAATCGCCGACGATCCAGGTGAAGTCGGTGCCGTTCAGGTCGCGGTTGCCGACCTTGATCAGTTCGCGGGTCATGAACTCGGGGCCTTCGTCCGGCACCGGCAGGCCGGCGCTTTTCAGGCGCTCACGAGGCACTTCTTCTTTCTGTACGACTTCGCCGACCACCAGGTGCGCAGGCATGCCCGGTACGTTGTAGCTGGCGTGGATCAGGTCCGCCGGCCAGAAGTGGCCCAGGCCGCGCACGGCGATCACCGCCAGCAGGCCAATGGTCATGATGACCGCGATGGACACCGCGCCACCGCTGATCCAGACGCCGGGGGCGCCGCTCTTGAACCATCCTTTCAGGGAGTTCTGTTTCACAGACTTCTACCTTTCTTAAAGCGACGAATATTTCTTGCGCAGACGCTGACGGATCAGCTCGGCGAGGGTGTTCATGACGAAGGTGAACAACAGCAGCACCAGGGCCGACAGGAACAGCACGCGGTAATGGCTGCCGCCGACTTCGGATTCCGGCATCTCCACCGCCACGTTGGCCGCCAGGGTGCGCAGGCCTTCGAACAGGTTCATTTCCATGACCGGCGTGTTACCGGTGGCCATCAACACGATCATGGTCTCGCCCACTGCACGGCCCATGCCGATCATCAGCGCCGAGAAAATGCCCGGGCTGGCGGTGAGGATCACCACGCGAGTCATGGTCTGCCATGGCGTGGCACCGAGGGCCAGGGAGCCCAGGGTCAGGCCGCGCGGCACGCTGAACACGGCGTCTTCGGCGATGGAATAGATGTTCGGGATCACCGCGAAGCCCATCGCCAGGCCAACCACCAAGGCGTTGCGCTGGTCGTAGGTGATGCCCAGGTCATGGGAGATCCACATGCGCATGTCGCCGCCGAAGAACCAGGTTTCCATGTACGGGCTCATGTACAGCGAGAGCCAGCCCACGAACAGGATCACCGGGATCAACAGGGCGCTTTCCCAACCGTCCGGCACTCGCAGGCGAATGGATTCCGGCAGGCGACTGAAGGTGAAACCGGCGACCAGGATGCCGATGGGCAGCAACATCAGCAGACTGAAGATGCCCGGCAGGTGCCCTTCGACGTACGGCGCCAGGAACAGGCCGGCGAAGAAACCGAGGATCACCGTCGGCATCGCTTCCATCAGCTCGATCACCGGCTTGACCTTGCGCCGCATGCCCGGGGCCATGAAGTAGGCGGTGTAGATCGCCGCGGCCACCGCCAGCGGCGCCGCCAGCAGCATCGCGTAGAACGCCGCTTTCAGGGTACCGAAGGTCAGCGGCGAGAGGCTCAGCTTGGGTTCGAAGTCGGTGTTGGCGGCGGTCGATTGCCAGACGTATTTAGGTTCGTCGTAGTTTTCGTACCAGACCTTGCTCCACAACGCGCTCCAGGACACTTCCGGGTGCGGGTTGTCCAGCGTCAACGGTTGCAGCTTGCCACCCTGTTCGACGATCAGGCGGTTGGCCCGTGGCGACAGGCCGAACAAGCCTTGGCCGTCGACCACTTGGTCCACCAGCAGGGTGCGGTGGGCGGTGCTGTGGAACACGCCCAGCTTGCCGGCGATGTCGAGTGCCACGAAACCTTTGCGACGTTCTTCGGCGCTGATCTCAATGATGGGCGCGCTGCCCATCTGGAAGGTACGAATCTGTTTGAAGCGCAGCTCGCCGTCCGGGTCGCGGGCCATGAACCACTGGGCCAGGCCGCCCTTGGAGTCGCCGATGATCAGCGAGATCCCGCCGACCAACTGGGCGGCGGCGGTGACTTGGGCGTCGCCGTTCTCCAGCAGTTTGTAACGGCCATTGAGGCTCTTGTCCCGCAGGCTGAACACATCGGCCTGGGCGCGACCGTTGACCACGTACAACCATTGCTGGCGCGGGTCGACGAAAATGTTCTTCACTGGCTCGGTCATCTGCGGCAGGTCGATACGCGTCTGCTCGCTGGTGACTTCACCGGTCATCATGTTTTCTTCGCTGGTAAGCGACAGTACATACAGCTGGGCGCCGCTGGAGCCGGCCAGCAACAGGGTCGAATCGGTGGCGTTGAGGCTGACGTGCTCCAAAGGCGCGCCCTGCTCGTTCAACGCTATCGGCGCCTCGCCGTAAGGGTATTCGATGGCGGGCGAAATGGTTTTCTTGCCGTCAGGATAGCTGACTTTATAGGTGTGGCGGAACACCAGGGCCTGGCCGTTGGACAGACCGATCGCCACCAGCGGGCTGCCGGGCTGGTCTTCCGCAATGGAGACCACAGTGGCACCGGCAGGAACCGGCAGGTCGACACGGCGCAGGTCGGCGCCGCTGTCGAGTTCGTAGAACAGTGCCTGGCCCTTGTCGGAAACGCGCATGGCCACCTGGTTCTGTTCTTCGATGGCGATCATCAGCGGTTTGCCGGCGTCTTGCATCCAGGCCGGGGTGATCGAATCCTTGGCGGTCAGGTCCGCGCCCTGGAACAGGGGCAGCACCACGTAGGCCAGGAAAAAGAAAATCAGCGTGATGGCAGCCAGGACGGCGAGACCGCCGACCAGCACGTACCAGCGGGTCAGGCGATCCTTGAGCGCGCGGATGCGGCGCTTGCGTTGCAGCTCAGGCGTATTGAAGTCAATGCGCTTGGGAGGGGAAGTCGTAGTCATTGTGGAGTTGGCCAGATCATTCATGCGCACACCCTAGCGATCCTGTATGACAGAAAGATGACAGTGAAGTGACGCAACAAATCCGCCGCCAGCTAGAAGCGGCAGCGGACAGAAAATTTGGCTGTGGGAGTGGCATCCACTCCCACAGCAGCCCGGGCGTTGGCCCGGGCTCAGGTGTTACTGCTTGGCGACGTTGCCGCCTTCTTGCAGACCCAGGTCAGCCAGTGCCTTGGCGGCGACTTTGGCAGGTACCGGGATGTAACCGTCCTTGACTACGACTTCCTGGCCTTGCTTGGACAGGATCAGCTTCACGAACTCAGCTTCCAGCGGGGCCAGAGGCTTGTTCGGCGCCTTGTTGACGTACACGTAGAGGAAACGCGACAGCGGATACTTGCCGTTCAGGGCGTTTTCTTCGGTGTCCTCGACGAACTCGCCGCCTTCTTTCTTGGCCAGGGCAACGGTTTTCACGCTGGCGGTCTTGTAGCCGATACCCGAGTAGCCGATGCCGTTAAGCGAGCTGCTGATCGACTGCACGACCGAAGCCGAACCTGGCTGTTCGTTGACGTTTGGCTTGTAGTCGCCTTTGCACAAGGCTTCTTCCTTGAAGTAGCCGTAGGTGCCGGATACCGAGTTACGACCGAACAGCTGGACCGGCTTGTTGGCCAGGTCGCCGGTCACGCCCAGGTCGCCCCAGGTCTTGACGTCAGCCTTGGCGCCGCACAGGCGAGTCGAGGAGAAGATCGCATCGACCTGAGCCATGGTCAGGTGCTTGATCGGGTTGTCCTTGTGCACGAATACGGCCAGGGCGTCCACGGCTACCGGGATAGCGGTTGGCTTGTAGCCGTATTTGGTTTCGAAGGCCTGCAGCTCGTTGTCCTTCATCTTGCGGCTCATCGGGCCCAGGTTGGCGGTGCCTTCGGTGAGTGCGGGCGGCGCGGTGGAGGAACCGGCGGCCTGAATCTGGATGTTTACGTTCGGGTATTCTTTCTTGTAGTTCTCGGCCCACAAGGTCATCAGGTTGGCCAGGGTATCGGAGCCGACGCTGGAGAGGTTGCCCGATACACCAGTGGTCTTGGTGTAGCTCGGGATCGCAGGGTCAACAGCGGCAACCGCGTTGGCAGTCGCAACGCCAGCAGCGACAAACGTCATTGCCGCCATCAAACGCTTCAGTTTCATGCCTTACTCCTAGCAGATAGGGTGTGTTAAGTCGGCAAAGTATCGGTAAGCCGTATGAACACTCTATGGCTGAAATATGACAATTGGATGAAAGGCCAGCATTGAGTTTTGCAGGATGGTTCTGTGGCGGTAGAGCATTTGAGAGAAGATTAATCCGTGGCGAGGGAGCTTGCTCCCGCTTGAGTGCGCAGCACTCACAAAAAAGGGGTCGCTGCGCAACCCAGCGGGAGCAAGCTCCCTCGCCACAATGAACACACCTACCTTGTGTAGGCAGCGCCGCCTAGCGCCCCTGCTTCCAGAGATACCCGCCCACCACACTCCCGATCCCACAGATGGCCGCCACATAATACGCCGGCCCCATCGAGCTCTCTTTCAGCAACAGGGTCACGATCATCGGCGTCAACCCGCCAAAAATCGCGTAGGCCAAGTTGTAGGAAAACGACAGGCCGCTGAAGCGCACCACGGCCGGGAAGGCGTTGACCATGACATAAGGCACCGCGCCGATGGTGCCTACCAGCAAGCCACTCAGGGCATACAGCGGGAACAGCCACTCGGGGTGGTCGAACAGGCAGTGGTAGAACGTCCAGAAGGTGATCAACAGCAAACCACTGCCGAAGACAAACACCCGCCCGGCACCAAAACGGTCGGCCAGCACACCCGCACCAATGCAACCCAAGCTCAGGAACACGATCGCCAGGCTGTTGGCCTGCAGCGCGACGGTCGGGCTGAAGTGGTACACCGTCTGCAGCACGGTCGGTGTCATCAGGATGACCACGATGACGCCGGCCGACAGCAGCCAGGTCAGCAGCATGGAAATGGCGATGGCACCGCGATGATCACGCAGCACGGCCCGCAGCGGCACTTCCTCGGCCAGGGCCTTGCGCAGTTGCAGTTCGGCGAATACCGGGGTTTCGTGCAGCCAGCGGCGCAGGTACACCGAAAACAACCCGAACACGCCACCCAGCAGGAACGGGATCCGCCAGGCGTAATCGGCCACTTCCACCGGCGTATAAATGCTGTTGATCGCCGTTGCCACCAGCGACCCCAACAGGAGCCCCGCCGTCAGGCCGCAGGTCAGCGTGCCGCAGGCATAGCCGATGTGGCGCGCCGGAACGTGTTCGGAAACGAAGACCCAGGCGCCCGGCACTTCCCCGCCGATGGCCGCGCCTTGGATCACCCGCATCAGCAACAGCAGGATCGGTGCCCACATGCCGATCTGTGCATAAGTCGGCAACAGCCCCATGATCAGGGTCGGAACGGCCATCATGAAAATGCTCAGGGTGAACATTTTCTTGCGCCCCAGCAGGTCGCCGAAGTGGGCCATGATGATCCCGCCCAGCGGCCGGGCCAGGTAACCGGCGGCAAAAATGCCGAACGTCTGCATCAGGCGCAGCCACTCGGGCATTTCGGCCGGGAAAAACAATTTGCCGACCACGGTGGCAAAGAACACGAAAATGATGAAATCGTAGAACTCCAGCGCACCGCCCAGGGCTGAAAGCGACAGGGTCTTGTAATCGTTGCGGGTCAGCGGACGTGCCGGTTGTGCGGGCGTCGCCGTGCTCGAAGGCGCAGTGGTCATGGCAAGGGCTTCTCTTATAGTCGGTTCTGCAACCCTGGCAACTCGGGTTGGGGCCTGGGCAGGTTCGGCACGATAGCAAATTGTTCGAAAAAGCACATAGAGGCGCGTATTTGACAGTCGAAATCAGAACCGAGTGGTCGTCTCGACGTCTATCGCCCGATATACTCGCAACCTTGCAGTACTCTGTAAGGGGTTGCTGTGCGAAAACGTCGTTGGTGATGTAGTACAAGATCAGCCGGTTTCGCAGAGTTTCCCTTTGGCACGCCTTTACGAAAAACGTGACGAACGCAGTATGTTCGGGCTGAATCGTTTTTTACGAAGACGGCTATTCACCTGAAGTACCAGACAGCGTTACGGGTCAGAGGCACCCCCGGCATGATAGAGCTCGAACAAGAAGATCCCATCCCGCAAGGCGACCTGGCCCTGCAAATCACCGCACTCCCACGGGAGACCAACGGCTTCGGCGATATTTTCGGCGGCTGGCTGGTGTCCCAGATGGACTTGGCCGGCACCGCCATGGCCAGCAAAGTGGCCGGCGGACGCGTGGCCACCGTGGCGATCGATCGCATGGCGTTCCTGGTGCCGGTGGCGGTGGGCGCGCAGTTGTCCTTCTATACCCAGGCGCTGGAAATCGGCCGCAGCTCGATCCAGATGATGGTCGAGGTCTGGAGCGACGATCCGCTGTCCAGTGAATGGCGCAAGGTGACCGAGGCGGTATTCGTCTTCGTCGCCATCGACGGCAGCGGTCGTACCCGCTCGGTTCCGCCGCGCGCCCGTTAAACACGGCGACCGTTTTGCGGTCCATTGCAGTCCCTGTCACCGAACGAGATTTGCAACATGCCTACGCCCAACGTCGACGCGGTCAAACTGGATGAACTGAACGCCTGGCGCATCCGCCACGGTCAGGCCGAGTTGCTGGTGGCCCAGCAAGGCGCGCACATCCTCAGTTATCAAGTGGACGGCCAGCCGCCACTGATCTGGCTCAACGACCAGGCCACATTCAAGGCCGGCAAGAGCATCCGCGCGGGCGTGCCGGTGTGCTGGCCGTGGTTCGGCAACCTGACGCGCAACCCCGACAGCGTGCAGGCCATGCGCGTGAGCAACGACCCGGCCACCGCCCACGGCCTGGTGCGGGCGATGGATTGGGAATTGAAGGGCATCGAGGCCGAAGGCGAAAGCCTGAAGATCGAATTCGTGCTGCCTTATCCCGACAACGGCCTTGCGGGCTGGCCTCATCAGGTCGACCTGACGCTGGCCATCGTGATGGACGCGCAACTGCACATCCGCCTCACCAGCCATAACCGTGGCAGCGAAACCGTCAGCCTCAGCCAGGCGCTGCACAGCTACTTCGCCGTGAGCGACGTGCGCAACGTGCAGGTCGAAGGCGTCGATGGCTTGAACTACATCGAGACCCTCGACGACTGGAACACCCACACCCAGGCCGGCGACCTGCATTTCACCGGCGAGACCGACCGTATCTACCTCGACACCCCGCCGACGCTGAGCATCGTTGATCCGCAGTGGCAACGACGGATCGAGCTGACCAGCAGCGGTTCGCGCTCGGCGGTGATCTGGAACCCCTGGACCGAACGCGCCAAGGCCTTCAGCGACATGGCCGACGATGGCTGGCAGCGCATGCTGTGCATCGAGACGGCGAATGTGATGGAGGATGTGGTGACGTTGTTGCCGGACGCCAGCCATACCCTGGGCGTGAGCATCCGCAGCAAACCGCTCTAAGCCACACTGAAAAATCCCCATGTGGGAGCGAGCCTGCGCGCGATAGCGCACTGACAGTCAATATTTTCATTGACTGATACACCGATATCGCGAGCAGGCTCGCTCCCACAGTGGGCTCGTGTCAGGCCTACAAATCCGCCTCCTGCACCACCCTCACTTTCTCTGCCTCCAACGCATACGCCGCGCTCGCCAGATCGTTGTCGACCTTTTCGATCTTCAGCGTGCCCGTCACCCAGAGCGGCGTGTAGATGTCATCCAGCTTCAGGCCCTTGGGGTAACGCACCAGCACCAACTGGTTAGGCGGCGGTGGCGGGACGTGGATGCAGGCGCCGGGGTAGGGCACCAGGAAGAACAGCGTGCTGTGGCCCTTGGCGTCGGTTTCCAGCGGCACCGGATAACCACCGATGCGGATGTGCTTGTCGTTCATCGACGCCACGGTCTTGGTCGAATACATCACCGCCGGCAAGCCCTTGCTTTGCTTCAAGCCACCTTTTTCGGTGAAGGTGCCGTTGGCTTCCGGGGAGTTGTGGTCGATGTCAGGCATGGCCTCGAGGGCTTTCTGGTCCGACTTGGGCATCAGTTCGAGCCAGTCGGTTTCCGGCAGCTCGGCAGCATGGGCCAGGCCACTGCCCAGCAGAAGAAGGGTCAACACTAGACGGCGCATGAAAGGGCTCGGCAATGAATGAAAAGTGAAACGCCGAGCATTCTAGCCCCCTCAGCTCGCGACGCAGAGGGGGCCTTGATGCATTTGGATCAGTTTCTTTTGATCAGGCCGTAGATCACCAGCAGCACGATCGCGCCCACCAGGGCCCCGATGAAACCCGCGCCTTGGCCGGCCTGGTAGATGCCCAGGGCCTGGCCGCCGTAAGTGGCTGCCAACGAACCGCCGATACCGAGCAGGATGGTCATGATCCAGCCCATGCTGTCATCGCCCGGTTTCAGGAAGCGTGCCAGCAGGCCAACGATCAAGCCGATAAAAATGGTTCCGATGATTCCCATGGCATTCCCCTCTCATTGAGTCGCTAAGCCAAAGCCCGATCAGGTTTTGGCACTTAGCCATGAGAGAGGTTAGCCGACGAATGGTTCCAACGGTATGACAGATTATTGCTCGGCGATCAGCGTCTCGACCTTGATGATCTGCTGGGCCAGCGTGGCCCGATCAGCGCAGCGCAGGTTGGCGTGGCCAACCTTGCGCCCGACCTTGAACGCCTTGCCATAGTGATGCAGATGGCAGTCGGCGATCGACAGGACTTTCTCGGTGTCTGGCACCTTGCCGATAAAGTTGAGCATCGCGCTTTCGCCGATCTTGGCGGTCGACCCCAGCGGCAGCCCGGCCACCGCCCGCAGGTGGTTTTCAAACTGGCTGCACTCGGCGCCTTCGGTGGTCCAGTGCCCGGAGTTGTGGACCCGCGGTGCGATTTCGTTGGCCTTGAGGCCGCCGTCCACTTCAAAGAACTCGAACGCCATCACGCCGACATAGTCGAGCTGCTTGAGCACCCGACTGGAATAGTCTTCGGCCAAGGCCTGCAACGGGTGATCGGTGCTGGCGACGGACAGCTTGAGGATGCCGTCCTTGTGGGTGTTGTGCACCAGCGGGTAGAAGCGGATTTCACCATCGCGGGCACGCACGGCGATCAGCGAGACTTCCCCAGTGAACGGCACGAAGCCTTCCAACAGGCAGGCCACGCTGCCGAGCTCGGCGAATGTACCGGCCACGTCTTCAGGCTTGCGCAGGACTTTCTGGCCCTTGCCGTCATACCCCAGGGTGCGGGTCTTGAGCACGGCGGGCAGGCCGATGGCCGCGACGGCGGCGTCCAGGTCGGCCTGGGACTGAATGTCGGCGAAGGCCGGCGTCGGGATGCCCAGGTCCTTGAACATGTTCTTTTCGAACCAGCGGTCACGGGCGATCCGCAAGGCTTCGGCGCTCGGGTAGACCGGGACGAACTGGGACAGGAAGGCCACGGTTTCGGCCGGGACGCTTTCGAACTCGAAGGTCACCAGGTCGACTTCATCGGCCAATTGGCGCAGGTGGTCCTGGTCGCCGTAGTCGGCCCGCAGGTGTTCACCCAGCGCCGCGGCACAGGCGTCCGGCGCCGGGTCCAGGAAAGCGAAGTTCATCCCCAGCGGCGTACCTGCCAGGGCCAACATGCGACCCAACTGGCCGCCACCGATTACACCGATCTTCATTCGTCAACAACCTCAGGCAATGCGTGGGTCTGGATTGTCCAGGACGCTGTCTGTCTGCTCAGCGCGGAATTTTTTCAGCACGGTATGAAATTGTGGATGCTTGGCGCCCAGGATGCTCGCCGACAGCAGGGCCGCATTGATCGCGCCGGCCTTGCCGATGGCCAGGGTCGCGACCGGAATACCGGCCGGCATCTGCACGATCGACAACAACGAATCAACGCCCGAAAGCATCGACGACTGGACCGGCACGCCCAGCACCGGCAGGTGGGTCTTGGCCGCGCACATGCCCGGCAGGTGGGCCGCGCCACCGGCACCGGCGATGATCACCTCGATGCCACGCGCTTCGGCCTCTTCGGCGTACTGGAACAGCAGGTCCGGGGTACGGTGGGCAGAGACCACTTTCACCTCGTAAGGGATGCCGAGCTTTTCCAGCATATCGGCGGTGTGGCTAAGGGTGGACCAATCGGACTTGGAGCCCATGATCACGCCAACCAGTGCACTCATCGTCGTGCCTCTTCTCTCTGGGCGCCCGCAGGCGCGTCAAAAAACAACAAGCCACGCAGGAAACCGGCGTGGCTTGTTGTACGAATGATGGCCGGGCGAACCGACCGAAGGCCGGGCAGTATACCGAAAATGGTGCGTTAAACGCACTTTCGCCGACCATCTGTCATTTGCGCTGAAGCAGCGGTTTTATTGACTCGCAGGTCAGCGAACTATCACCGTGAATCCCTTGTGGGAGCGAGCCTGCTCGCGAAAGCGGTGTACCAGTTCAGAATATGGAGACTGACACACCGCCTTCGCGAGCAGGCTCGCTCCCACAGGGTTTTCAGTTTTTTCAAGAGCCGACAGCACCCTGCGCCACACCGCCTTCAAGCTTGCGCCACAACAACCGCACATTGGCCTTGCGCACCAGGGCGCAGCGGTACAGGCGGATCTCCAGGGGCACGTGCCATTGCGTGCCGCCGCAAATCACCAGTTCGCCCCGGGCCAGTTCGGCACGTACGCTCAGGTGCGGTACCCAGGCGATGCCCAGGCCTTCCAGGGCCATGCTTTTCAGGCTGTCGGCCATGGCTGTCTCGTAGATCGTGGTGAAGCGCAGCGCCCGCTGGCGCAGCAACTGGTTGACCGAACGCCCGAGGAACGCCCCGGCGCTGTAGGCCAGCAACGGCACGCTGGCCTCGCCTTCAAGGTCAAACAGCGGGTTGCCGTTGGCATCGGCGGCGCACACCGGGAGCATTTCGGTCTGGCCCAACTGCAGCGACGGGAAGATTTCCGGGTCCATCTGCATGGCCGAATCCGGGTCGTAGAAGGCCAGCATCAAATCGCAGCCGCCCTCCCGCAAGGCGTGGACCGCATCGCCGACGTTGGTCGCCACCAGGCGCGTGGCGATGTTCATCCCTTCGTTGCGCAGTTGCGCGATCCAGCGCGGGAAGAAGCCCAGCGCCAGGGAATGGGCGGCGGCCACCTGGATGACTTCGCCCTGCCCGCCTTCCAAGTGATGCAAATGGCGCAGCACTTCGCCCAGCTGCTCCACCACCGTACGCGCCGTCACCAGGAACAACTGCCCCGCCGCCGTCAGCTCGCCGGGCGTACGTGAACGGTTGACCAGGGTCAGCCCCAGCGCCGCCTCGAGGCTGCGGATTCGTCGACTGAACGCCGGCTGCGTCACGAAACGCCGCTCGGCCGCCTGGGAAAAACTGCGAGTAGCGGCCAGGGCACTGAAGTCCTCAAGCCAGTTGCTTTCAAGATTCATCACGCCTCCCTACACGCACCAAAACAGGTCACACGTTCGCCGCATCGTCGGCGTCACACCGGCATTATGCCGAATATGCATAGGCCAGTGTTTAACAGCATTGGCCCTATTTTTCCCCAGAGCCTAGGATCCACAGCGTTCCGGCACAGACCGGGTCCTTATCGAGATGATTTCCGTCATGTCCTCCGCTGCATCATTCCGCACAGAAAAAGACCTGCTTGGCGTACTCGAAGTACCGGCGCAAGCGTATTACGGCATCCAGACCCTACGAGCGGTAAACAACTTCCGTCTCTCCGGCGTCCCGATCTCGCATTACCCGAAGCTGGTGGTCGGTCTGGCAATGGTCAAACAGGCCGCCGCTGACGCCAACCGCGAACTCGGCCAGCTCAGCGAAGCCAAGCACGCTGCCATCAGTGAAGCCTGTGCACGTTTGATCCGCGGCGATTTCCACGAAGAATTCGTGGTGGACATGATCCAGGGCGGCGCCGGCACGTCGACCAACATGAATGCCAACGAAGTCATCGCCAACATCGCGCTGGAGGCCATGGGCCACCAGAAAGGCGAGTACCAGTACCTGCACCCCAACAACGACGTGAACATGGCGCAGTCCACCAACGACGCCTACCCGACCGCGATCCGCCTGGGTCTGCTGCTGGGTCACGACGCGTTGCTGGCCAGCCTCGACAGCCTGATCCAGGCGTTCGCGGCCAAGGGTGAAGAATTCAGCCACGTCCTGAAAATGGGCCGCACACAGCTGCAGGACGCCGTGCCGATGACCCTCGGCCAGGAATTCCGCGCCTTCGCCACCACCCTGAGCGAAGACCTGGCGCGCCTCAAAACCCTGGCGCCTGAACTGCTCACCGAAGTGAACCTGGGCGGCACCGCCATCGGCACCGGCATCAACGCCGCCCCGCGCTACCAGGCCTTGGCCGTACAGCGCCTGGCAACCATCAGCGGCCAGCCGCTGGTCCCGGCCGCCGACCTGATCGAAGCCACCTCCGACATGGGCGCCTTCGTGCTGTTCTCCGGCATGCTCAAGCGCACCGCGGTCAAGCTGGCGAAGATCTGCAACGACCTGCGCCTGCTGTCCAGCGGCCCACGCACCGGCATCAACGAACTCAACCTGCCGGCCCGCCAGCCAGGCAGCTCGATCATGCCCGGCAAGGTCAACCCGGTGATCCCGGAAGCGGTCAACCAGGTGGCGTTCCAGCTCATCGGCAACGACCTGGCCCTGACCATCGCGGCCGAAGGCGGCCAACTGCAACTGAACGTGATGGAACCGCTGATCGCCTTCAAGATCTTCGACTCGATCCGCCTGCTGCAACGGGCCATGGACATGCTGCGCGAGCACTGCATCGTCGGCATCACCGCCAACGAAGCGCGCTGCCGCGAACTGGTCGAGCACTCCATCGGCCTGGTCACCGCCCTGAACCCGTACATCGGCTATGAAAACGCCACCCGTATCGCCCGCATCGCCCTGGAAAGTGGCCGCGGCGTACTGGAACTGGTGCGCGAAGAAGGCTTGCTCGACGACGCCATGCTCGACGACATCCTGCGCCCGGAAAACATGATTGCTCCGCGTCTGGTCCCGCTCAAAGCGTGATCGACACGGCCACCGCTCACCAGGTCGAGGGACTAGACACCTCTCACCTTTTGAGGGCTTGGGGATCTTCCCCAAGCCCTTTTTTTAATTGATAGCCGCCAAGGATGACTGAATCTGTGGGAAGGAACCTGCTCGCGATAAACGACGACGCGCTGCCCGTTGTAAACCGCGTCGCCAGCCAACGCGAGCAGGCTCGTCCCCACAAGAACCTGACCGGAAGGCCAGGTGTTTCAAAGGGTCCGCTTCGTCGGACGCACCACAACTGTGCAGACGGGCACCGCACTGATAGGTATAGTGCCGCCCCTCTTCGCATGACGGTCGTCCGCAACGAGACCTTTAAACATGCGAAAACCGAACTAATAACAAACCCGCGAAAATGGACCGGGACGAAACTCCGCCTCACCTGTCAGGCCGCGCGCCGACCGATGTAACGCGATGTTTCCAAATGGCCAGCATTTGCTTAAACAAAAAACAGCGAGGAATACTCATGCTCGAAGTCATCAGCGACTTCCTATCAGGGAAAGTGCTGATCGTGCTCATTGTCGGGCTCGGTGGCTACTTCACGATCCGCTCGCGTTTCGTCCAGTTCCGTCACTTCTTCCACATGTTCACGGTGTTCCGTGACAGCCTGAAAAGCAGCACTGACCAGCTCAGTTCCTTCCAGGCCCTGATGCTCAGCCTGGCCGGCCGTGTCGGCGCGGGCAACATCGCCGGTGTCGGCATCGCCGTGACCCTCGGTGGTCCTGGTGCGGTGTTCTGGATGTGGGTGACCGCGCTGGTCGGCATGTCCAGCAGCTTCTTCGAATGCTCCCTCGGCCAGCTCTACAAGCGCTGCGACTCCGAAGGCCAGTACCGTGGCGGCCCGTCCTATTACATCCAGCACGGCCTGCAGAAACGCTGGCTGGGCATGATCATGGCATTCCTGCTGTTGGTGACCTTCGGCTTCGCCTTCAACGGCCTGCAAGCCCACGCGGTCACCCACTCCCTGAACAACGCCTTCGGCTTTGACACCACCTACACGGGCCTGGGCCTGGCGGTGCTGCTGGGCCTGGTGTTCATCGGCGGGATCAAGCGTATCGCCAAGGTTGCCGACCTGCTGGTTCCGGTCAAGACCCTGGCGTACATCGGCGTGACCCTCTACGTGATCGTGCTGCAGTTCGAACACGTACCGGACATGCTGGCGACCATCGTCAGAAGCGCCTTCGGTCTGGACCAGGCCTTCGGCGGCCTGATCGGCAGCGCCATCGTCATGGGCGTCAAGCGTGGCGTGTTCGCCAACGAAGCCGGCCTGGGCAGTGCGCCTAACGTTGCCGCCGTCGCATCGGTCGAGCACCCGGTCGCCCAGGGCGTGGTCCAGGCGTTCAGCGTGTTCCTGGACACCTTCGTGATCTGCACCTGCACCGCGCTGCTGATCCTGCTGTCGGGCTTCTACACCCCAGGTTTCGAAGGCGACGGCATTGCCCTGACCCAGAACTCCCTGGCGGCGGTCGTGGGTGACTGGGGCCGGATATTCATCTCCGTGGCCCTGTCGTTGTTCGTGTTCACCTCGATCCTCTACAACTACTACCTGGGCGAGAACAACCTGCGCTTCATGATCGGTGACAATCGCAAGGTCCTGATGGGCTACCGCGCCTTGGTCCTGGTCCTGATTTTCTGGGGTGCCATCGAAAACCTCGGCACCGTGTTCGCGTTCGCCGACATCACCATGACCCTGCTGGCGTTCGTGAACCTGATCGCGCTGTTCCTGCTGTTCAAGGTCGGCATGCGCATCCTGCGTGACTACGATGACCAGCGTGCGGCCGGCATCAAGGTCCCTGTGTTCGACTCCAGCAAGTTCCCGGCCCTGGACCTGGACCGCAACGCATGGCCAGCCACCCCGTCGGCACCGGTTGCCAAACCTGACGCCGCGACTGCCGGCGTGGCCGCAGCGCAACGCTGAGCCGCAGACTATCGTAGAAAACCGGGCGCATCCCCTGCGCCCGGCGTGACACAGCGTAAGGTCGGCGTCATGCTCGGCCTTATGTTGTGGCGGCTGACCCAAGCCGCCGTTTTCGTCCTCGGAGAACAACCATGAATTCCTTGACCTACCCTGCCGCCCAGCACGTCATGGTGCTCTACACCGGCGGCACCATCGGCATGCAGGCCAGCGCCCACGGCCTGGCCCCGGCATCCGGTTTCGAAGCACGGATGCGCGATTACCTGCACAGCCAGCCCGAACTCGTCATACCGCAATGGCGCTTCCGGGAGATGTCGCCGCTGATCGACAGCGCCAACATGACCCCGACCTATTGGCAGCAACTGCGCGAAGCGGTGGTCGACGCCGTGGATGTGCAGGGCTGCGACAGCGTGTTGATCCTGCATGGCACCGACACCCTGGCCTATAGCGCGGCGGCGATGAGCTTCCAACTGCTGGGCCTGCATGCGCGGGTCTGCTTCACCGGCTCGATGCTGCCCGCCGGCGTGACCGACAGCGACGCCTGGGAAAACCTCAGCGGTGCCCTGGTCGCCCTCGGCCAGGGCCTGGCGCCGGGCGTGCACCTGTACTTCCACGGTGAGCTGCTGGCGCCGACCCGTTGCGCGAAAGTGCGCAGCTTCGGTCGCCACCCCTTCAAGCGCCTGGAACGCCAGGGCGGCGGCACCCCGGCACCGGCCCTGCCGGCGCAGTTGAATTACAACCAGCCCAAGCAATTGGCGAACATCGCGGCGCTGCCGCTGTTTCCCGGCATCAGCGCCCAGGTGCTCGATGGTCTATTGGGCAGCGGCATCCAGGGCCTGGTGCTGGAGTGCTACGGCAGCGGCACCGGGCCGAGCGACAACCCGGCCTTCCTCGCCAGCCTCGAGCGGGCGCGGGACAGCGGCGTGGTGGTGGTGGCGGTGACCCAATGCCATGAAGGTGGCGTTGAGCTGGACGTGTACGAAGCCGGCAGTCGCTTGCGCGGTGTCGGCGTGCTGTCCGGTGGCGGCATGACCCGCGAGGCCGCGTTCGGCAAGTTGCAGGCGCTGATTGGCGCGGGCCTGCCGGTGGAAGAGGTTCGGCGGCTGGTGGAGCTGGACCTGTGCGGCGAGCTGAGCTGATCCGAACCTGCATCAACTTGTGGTGAGGGGCTTTTGTGGCGAGGGAGCTTGCTCCCGCTCGGTCGCGCAGCGGCCGCAAGATTTTGGGGGCCGCTTCGCGGCCCAGCGGGAGCAAGCTCCCTCGCCACAAAAGCGACGTCATGCCAAAGTACCCGGCATATAACTTGCTCCGTCTCCAGCCTACCCCAGGCTGGAAACGGACATGCTGCATTCCCACCTCACCACCCTTAACGCCGTCTCGTTGGTACTGAGCACCTTCAAAAACGAGGGGCTGCCCAGTGATGCCTTGTTGGCCGGCAGTGGCATCAGCGCCGCGGACCTGAGCCGGGCCGATACGCGCATCACCACCAACCAAGAGATGCAGGTCTGCGCCAACGCCGTGGCCCTCAAGCGCGACATCGGCCTGGAGCTGGGCCTGCGCATGCACGTTTCGTCCTACGGCATGCTCGGTTATGCCCTGCTCACCAGTGCCACCTTAGGTGACGCCTTGCGCCTGGCGCTGCGCTATCCGGCGCTATTGGGAACACTCTTCGAGCTGAACCTGGACGACGACGGCGAGCACATCTGGTTCAGCGCCAGCGACTATCGGGAGAACCCGGCCCTGGCGGTGTTCAATGCCGAGTTCTGCATGGTTTCGCTGAAGGTGATCTGCAATGACCTCCTCGGCCATGTCTTGCCCTTGCACGCTGCGCGCTTCGAACATCCGGCGCCCGATTACCAGGCGCGCTACACCGCACCCTTCGATTGCCCGGTGCGCTTCGACAGCGTCGATAACGCGTTTGCCTTCGACCGCCACTGGCTCGAACACCCCTTGCCCCTGGCCGACCCCATCACCCATCACGCCATGGCCGAACGCTGCCGCCGGCAGAACACCGAATTCACCGGACGCCAGGCCTGGCTAGGAAGGATCCGCCAGTTGCTCGACGCCCAACTGAACGCAGCCCCCGGCCTGGAAGGCTTGGCCGAACAGATGAACTGCTCGGCGCGCACCTTGCGCCGGCACCTCAAGGACCTGGGCTGCAGCTATCAGGAACTGCTGGACGAACTGCGCTTCGAACGAGCCAAGCAGATGCTCTGCGAGGAGCAATTGCCGATCCATCGAATCGCCGAACAACTGGGCTTCAGCGAAACCGCCAGCTTCCGCCATGCCTTCGTGCGCTGGAGCGGCGTGGCGCCGAGCCAGTTCAGGGCCTGAATTGTCCCTTTCATATACCAGGATATGGCTAATCCCTGTGGTGAGGGTTGTGACTTGAAACAGGGGTGTTTGTGCTGCCGCCATCGCGAGCAAGCTCGCTCCCACAGGGGTTTGGCGGTGGGCACCCGTTTTGTGGACGTCTCGGAACAATGTGGGAGCGAGCTTGCTCGCGATGGCGATCCCGTCAACGCCGCAAAAACGCCTGGTGCAACTCGTCCACCGTCTGGAAGTGATACGCCGGGCGTTCGGTGTTGAGTTCTTCGTGGCTGCCGAACCCATACCCCACCGCCGCCGCATCCAGGCCATTGCTGTGGGCGCCGATCAGGTCGTGCTTGCGGTCGCCGATCATCAGGGTGCTGGCGGGGTCGAGGCTTTCTTCGGCCAGCAGGTGGGCGATCAGTTCGACTTTGTCAGTGCGGGTGCCGTCCAGTTCGCTGCCGTAGATCACCTTGAAGTGCCGGGCGAAGTCGAAATGGCGGGCGATTTCCCGGGCGAACACCCAGGGCTTGGAAGTGGCGATGTACAGATGGCGCCCTTGGCCGCCCAAGGTTTCCAGCAGCGGCATCACGCCGTCGAAGACCCGGTTCTCATAAAGGCCGGTGACCTTGAAGCGTTCACGATAGAAATTCACCGCCTCCCAGGCCTTCGCTTCGTCGAAGTCATAGAACTGCATGAAGGCCTGCAACAACGGCGGGCCGATGAAATGTTCGAGGCGGGTCAGGTCGGGTTCGTCGATGCCCAGCTTGGCCAAGGCGAACTGGATCGAACGGGTGATGCCTTCACGGGGGTCGGTGAGGGTGCCGTCGAGGTCGAAGAGTACGGTCTGGTAGTGCATGGCAGGTCCTGGCAGTGGCATCACGTGGCGAGGGAGCTTGCTCCCGCTTGAGCGCGAAGCGCTCACAAAAATGGGTCTGCTGCGCCCGAAGCGTCGGACCGGCCCAGCGGGAGCAAGCGCCCTCGCCACAATGGGTCATTCAACACTTCGGGGGGCGCTTCACGGTTGGTCGTAGCCTTCGGCCAGATGCAGGTCCTTGAGCTTCACGTAGTTCGCCGCGCTGTAGGTGAAGAACGCGCGCTCCTTGTCCGTCAGTGGCCGGGCCTGCTTCACCGGGCTGCCCACGTACAAAAAGCCGCTTTCCAGGCGCTTGCCCGGCGGTACGAGGCTGCCGGCGCCGATGATCACATCGTCTTCGACCACCGCGCCGTCCATGACGATACTGCCCATGCCGATCAGGATCCGGCTGCCCACCGAGCAGCCATGGAGCATGACCTTGTGGGCGATGGTCACGTCGTCGCCGATCAGCAACGGGAAGCCATCCGGATTGAAGGGCCCTGCATGGGGGATGTGCAGCACGCAACCATCCTGGACGCTGGTACGCGCACCGATACGGATGCGGTGCATGTCGCCGCGAATGACCGTCAGCGGCCAGACGGAGCTGTCTTCGCCGATTTCGACGTCGCCGATCACCACCGCGGTGCTGTCGACAAAAGCCCCACGGGCAAGCTTCGGGCTGTGGTTCTGGTACGTGCGAAGGGTCACGATAGGCTCTCTCTTATCCGGTGATAGGCGCTGCTAGCTGCGGTGAACGTCGATTGTAATTAAGATGGGCCGATGTTTCTTCCAGCCAAGGTGTCGACCGTGAGCGTGAACAACCCTCTTTTGCAGCCCTATGACCTGCCGCCATTCTCGGCGATCCGTGCCGAGCACGTACAACCGGCCATCGAGCAGATCCTGGCGGACAACCGTGCGGCCATCGCCGAAATCCTCAAGACCCAAGTCCAACAGCCTACCTGGGCCGGCCTGGTGTTGGCGATGGACGAGCTCAATGATCGTCTCGGCGCGGCCTGGAGCCCGGTCAGCCATTTGAACGCCGTGCGCAACAGCCCGGAACTGCGCGAGGCCTACGAGGCCTGCCTGCCGGCGCTGAGTGCCTACTCCACCGAGCTGGGCCAGAACCGCGAGCTGTTCCAGGCCTTCGAAGCCCTGGCGAACAGCCCCGAGGCGGCCGGTTTCGACGTCGCGCAGAAAACCATCCTGGAACATTCCCTGCGGGATTTCCGCCTGTCGGGCATCGACCTGCCGCCCGAGCAACAGAAGCGCTACGCCGAAGTGCAGAGCAAACTGTCCGAGCTGGGCAGCCGCTTCTCCAATCAACTGCTGGACGCAACCCAGGCCTGGACCAAGCACGTCACTGACGAAGCCGCCCTCGCCGGCCTGACCGACTCGGCCAAGGCGCAAATGGCCGCCGCTGCCCAGGCCAAGGAGCTGGACGGCTGGCTGATCAACCTGGAGTTTCCTAGCTACTACGCGGTGATGACCTACGCCGAAGACCGCGCCCTGCGCGAAGAAGTCTACGCGGCCTACTGCACCCGTGCCTCGGACCAAGGCCCGAATGCCGGCCAGAACGACAACGGCCCGGTGATGGAACAGATCCTCGACCTGCGCCAGGAACTGGCCCAATTGCTCGGTTTCGCCAACTTCGCCGAGTTGAGCCTGGCAACCAAGATGGCCGAATCCAGCGATCAGGTCCTCAGTTTCCTGCGTGACCTGGCCAAGCGCAGCAAACCGTTCGCGGCCCAGGACCTGGAACAACTGAAAGCCTACGCCGCCGAACAGGGCTGCCCCGACCTGCAAAGCTGGGACAGCGGTTTCTACGGTGAAAAACTGCGCCCGCAGCGCTACAGCGTGGCCCAGGAAGCCCTGCGCGCCTACTTCCCGATCGACAAGGTACTGAGCGGCCTGTTCGCCATCGTGCAGCGCCTCTATGGCATCGAGATCGCCGAACTGAAAGGCTTCGACAGCTGGCACCCGGACGTGCGCCTGTTCGAAATCAAGGAGAACGGCCAGCACGTCGGCCGCTTCTTCTTCGACCTCTACGCCCGCGCCAACAAGCGTGGCGGTGCCTGGATGGACGGTGCCCGCGACCGTCGTCGCACCTTCGACGGCGTCCTGCAAAGCCCGGTCGCCAACCTGGTGTGCAACTTCACCCCGGCCGACAGCGGCAAGCCGGCGCTGCTGACCCACGATGAAGTCACCACCCTGTTCCACGAGTTCGGCCATGGCCTGCACCACCTGCTGACCCGCGTCGAACACGCCGGCGTGTCCGGCATCAACGGCGTGGCCGGGGATGCCGTAGAGCTGCCGAGCCAGTTCATGGAAAACTGGTGCTGGGAGCCCGAAGGCCTGGCGCTGATTTCCGGTCACTACGAAACCGGCGAGCCGCTGCCCCAGGACCTGCTGGAAAAAATGCTCGCGGCGAAAAACTTCCAGTCCGGCCTGATGATGGTCCGTCAGTTGGAGTTCTCGCTGTTCGACTTCGAGCTGCACGCCACCCACGGCGATGGCCGCAGCGTGCTGCAAGTGCTCGAAGGCGTGCGTGACGAGGTCTCCGTCATGCGTCCGCCGGCCTACAACCGCTTCCCCAACAGCTTTGCGCACATTTTCGCCGGCGGCTACGCGGCGGGTTACTACAGCTACAAATGGGCGGAAGTGCTCTCGGCCGATGCCTTCTCCAAATTCGAAGAAGACGGCGTGCTCAACGCCGACACCGGCCGAGCCTTCCGCGAGGCGATCCTGGCCCGTGGCGGTTCCCAGGAACCGATGGTGCTGTTCGTCGACTTCCGTGGCCGCGAGCCGTCGATTGACGCACTCTTGCGCCATAGCGGCCTGACCGAGGACGCGGCAGCATGAGTGAGGGGCCTGTGATTACCAAGCGACGCTTTATCGCCGGGGCGGTCTGCCCGGCCTGCAGCGAGCCGGACAAGTTGATGATGTGGAACGAAGACGGCGTGCCGCACCGCGAATGCGTGGCCTGCGGTTATTCCGACACGCTCAACGAGCAAGGCCTGTCGGTGCCCAAGGAATTGGGCACCCGGGTCAATACGTCGGCGCTCAAGACGCCGGATGCGAAAGTCCAGGCCGTGCAGTTTTTTCCCAACCCGAAGCTGAAGAAAAAAACCGACTGACATCGTTGGCATTGCCTTCCGGGCCGCCCGGCCCGGAAGCGATACATATGTACCGCAGCGCCTCATGCATTCCTCATCAGACTGGCCTGACACGTCCAGACTGACAGGAAGCCTCCATGCATCGCCCTTATGATCCCCTCTTGCAGGCCTATGTCCTGCCGCCCTTTTCAAACATCCGCGTCGAACACTTCGCTCCCGCGCTAGACCAGATCATTGCCGAAAGCCGTGCCAAAGTCGCCGAGATCATCAAGACCCAGACACCGTTCCCTACGTGGGATGACCTGGTGTTGGCGATGGATGAAATCCACGCACGCCTGAGAAGCTTCGGCTTTGTACTGGAACTCATGGCGTCGACCAGGACTGATGATGCCTGGGGGCAGGTTTCGGACGATTGCCAACAACGGCTGCAGGATTTCCAGGGATCGCTGATGCGACATCCCGAACTGTTTCAGCTTTACCAACGCTTGGCGGACAGCCAGATCGCCCCGCATTTCTCCCCCGTGCGTAAAAGAACGCTGGCAAAAATCCTGCGGCGGTTGCGCCAGCACGGAATGGGATCGCCGTCACCGCAGAAGCTCAATGACCTGAAGCTACGAATCCAAGGCGCCCAGACCTTGTTCCTTGAGCACTTGCACGCAGCGAACAACGCGTGGAGCAAAATAATCCACGATGAAGCCCAGTTGAGTGGCCTGCCGCCATCCTTCAAGCGGCGCATGGCCGAGCAAGCCCGTGAAAAGGGCGGCACAGGCTGGCTGCTGACTCTCAACGACGAGTCGTTTCGCATCGTCACCCGATACGCCGACGATCCTGCCTTGCGCAAGCAAATGTACGTTGCCTATAGCACCCGCGCATCGGATCAAGGGCCGCAAGCCGGGGTCTACGACAACGGCGAAATGCTGCGCCAATTGCTCAGGGATCGGTATGCACTGGCCAAACTGCTGGGCTATTCAAGCTACGCGCAGATGGCTGTCGAGCCCGAGCAAGCGCAGTCGCCAGAAGACGTCATGACGTTCCTGCAAGGGCAGCTCGACCAACAGCAAGCCGTGTTTGCCGAAGATACGAAGCAACTGCAGGCGTTTGCCAAGACGCAACAGGTCAACGAATTAACGCCCTGGAATGTGCAGTACCTGGCAGAAAAGCTTCGTTGGCAAACAACCGGTATCTCGGAGCAGGACGTCAACGCCTGGTTCGCACTGGAACCGACGTTTACCCAGCTGCTGCTGATCGCCACGGATCTGTTTGGCGTGGACTTCATCGAGCGCCAGGACGTGACGAACTGGCATCCGCAAGTGCGTCTTTTTGAAGTCCGGGAGGGGGACGAAACCCTCGGCTACTTTTATTTCGATCCCTTCGAATATCCGGATCAGAATGGCTTTCCCAGTACCACTACCCTGCGAAACCGCCGCATCACCGCCGAGGGCCGGCCGCGTTATCCCGTCGCGGTGCTGCATGGCTGGTTGCCGCGCGGTTCCAGCACCACCCCTCTGTTGCTGGATTATCGGCAACTGCGAGTGCTCTTCCACGAGTTAGGGCACTGTCTGCACCATGTGTTGAGCCGGGTTGAATACCGCGACGTCTCGGGCATCACCGCGCTCAGCCGGGACGCGGCCGAATTCGCTGGCGTGTTGTTCGAACAGTGGTGCACCTCCAAAGAATTCCTCGTGCGGATATCGAAGCACTACCAGACCGGAGCACCGTTGCCGGACAAAGTCGCCGACCAGTTGATGGTTTATCTACAGACCCAAACCAGTTGGGGCATTGCCGGGCAGATACGCGATGCGTTATTCGACATGGAACTGCACCACAGCCACGGTGACGGTCGTACGGCCCAGCAAGTATTCGAGCAAGTGCGTGCAAAAGTAGGCCACTTACCGGTGTTCATGAACGAACGCTGGCCCAATGGCCTGGATTACCTGGTCACGGGCTACGATGCCGGAATTTATGCCTACCTTTGGTCCTGGAGCCTGGCCAGGACCGTGTTCGAGCCATTCAAGCGCAACGGCTTATTCGATAGGGAAACCGGCAGGGTGTTGCGTGAAACGATATTCGAGTGGGGCGACTCACGGCCTCTATCGGAGTCCATCGAGGCTTTTTTGCACGCAACCGCTCACCGTGCGGGAGCCAGCGCTTGAGGGTCGAGGTGATGCGCCGGGGTCGTTGAATTGACCCAGCTTTCCAGGGAGCAAAGGGCGAAGACGCTGGTGCTGCAATCGCCGTTCGCCAACGCCACGCGCAGTTTGTCGACATCGGCCTGCATCATGTAGCGCACGCCGTCCTTGAAATGATAGCTGTCGCCGAAGCCACCTTCGGTCATTTCATTCAACGCGTCCTCTTTGCTCCAGCCCTGCACCACCACCCGGTACATGGCGGCCACCAGCCCGGTGCGGTCCGAGCCGTGCTTGCAGTGCATCAGCACCGGCCCCTTGGTTTCGGCCGCCTGGACGGCGCGCAAGGCCTTGAGTATGTCGCTGTCATCGACATGATTGGTGCGGTAGGGCAACTGCACCTGCTCGATGCCGGGGGTGGACAGCCAGCGCTTGTCCGACTCCGGCAGGAAGGTGATGACCGTGCCGATCCGCAGCTTTGTCAGCAGAGGCACGGCGCCGCCGTCTGGCAGGGAGCTGCGGTAGAGGGTCGGTGACATCTGGTAGAGGTTGTAGTCCTTTTCCACCGGCTGCGCCCATTCAGCGGGCCTCGCCTCAGGGAGATCGGCCGCTTGGACGGGCGCCTCGGCCAGTCCGGCAAGCAAGGCCAGGCACAACAACGCACGGGAACAGAGCTTGAGCATGCACGGACGACCGAGAGCGAAGGAATACAGGAGGCCCAGTGTCGGCTCGCTGCGGTTAAAAGCCCGTGAGGAGAACGTCAAAGCCTTGTGAACGCTGATCCGGTAGTTGGACTGCCGAATGGCACTGGCCCTAATCGAACACAGCGAATACTGTATGCACATACAGCTTTCGGAGTATTCCCCATGCCTGCCTCCCTTCCACCTCGCGGCCGCGGCACCGCGACCAACCCGCACAACCGCTTCGCCCCGAATCGCTCGGTGGTCGAGGATGACGGCTGGTACCAGGAAGTCCCGCCGACCCAGGGCACCGAAGTGCGCATCGAAACGGCGAAGACCATCATTACCCGCAACACCTCGTCCGATATCCCATTCGACCGCTCGATCAACCCGTACCGAGGCTGCGAACACGGTTGCATCTACTGCTATGCGCGGCCCAGCCATGCCTATTGGGACCTGTCGCCGGGGCTGGATTTCGAAACGAAGCTGATCGCCAAGCCCAATGCCGCCGATGTGCTGGAGGAGCAATTGTCCCGGCGCGGCTATCAATGCGCGCCGATCGCACTGGGTTCCAACACCGACCCCTATCAGCCGATCGAACGGGAACAACGGATAACCCGGCGGATCCTCGAGGTACTGCTGCGTTATCGGCATCCGGTGACCATCGTCACCAAGGGCTCGCTGATCCTGCGCGACCTGGACCTACTGACCGAGTTGGCGCAACAACGCCTGGTGCACGTGATGATCAGCCTCACCACCCTGGACGATGAACTCAAGCGCATTCTCGAACCCCGGGCGGCGGCGCCCAAGGCGCGGCGGCGGGCGATCAAGGTCATGCGTGAGGCAGGCATCAACGTGGGCGTGCTCTGCGCACCGATGATCCCGATGATCAACGACAGCGAGATCGAGAGCCTGCTGACCGAAGCCCACGCCGCCGGTGCGCAGAATGCCGCCTACGTGATGCTGCGCCTGCCGCTGGAAGTCGCGCCGCTGTTCGAGGAGTGGCTGCAGGCGCACTACCCGCAACGCGCCGCCCATGTACTGAGCCTGGTGCGCCAGAGCCGTGGTGGCGAACTGTATGACAGCCGCTTCGGTGCGCGGATGCGCGGCGAAGGCCCATTCGCCGACCTGCTGGCCCAGCGCTTCGCCAAGGCGCTCAAGCGCCTGGGACTGGAGCGACGCGACGGATACACTCTCGATTGCGATGCCTTCTGTCCGCCGGGCCGACAGATGTCGTTGATTTGATTAAAGTTGACCCTGGAAAGACCACTGGACATGAGCTGCGCCAGTGTTTCGCCACCCCTGGAATCATTGTCCTAGAGCCTTCGTTTTCAGTTTGAGTTAAGTTTCGGCCGCTACCTTGTTCAGCGAGTGACTGACGGGTCGCAGATGTCGACCTGGATGTTTTAGCCACTGGCGTCATACCGTCAAAAGAGGATGAATCATGAGTGACAAGGATAATCAGCCGTTGGCTGCGTCGGCTTCAGCCCAACCCGTGGCGGAAACCGCCGATGCAGCGCTGCAGCATATTGTTGACGGCTTTTTGCATTTCCATCACGAGATCTTTCCGCAACAGGAAGAGCTCTTCAAGAAACTCGCCACCGCCCAGGCGCCCCGTGCGATGTTCATCACCTGTGCCGATTCGCGCATCGTGCCCGAGCTGATCACCCATAGCTCCCCCGGCGACCTGTTCGTGACCCGTAACGTCGGCAACGTCGTTCCGCCTTACGGGCAGATGAATGGCGGCGTCTCCACCGCCATCGAATACGCCGTGCTGGCCCTCGGTGTGCAACACATCATTGTTTGCGGCCATTCCGATTGCGGCGCCATGCGTGCCGTGCTGAACCCGGACACCCTGGAAAAAATGCCCACGGTAAAAGCCTGGCTGCGCCACGCCGAAGTGGCCAAGACCATGGTCCACGACAACTGTCCGTGCGGCGACGAAAAACAGACCATGCCCATCCTCACCGAAGAAAACGTGATCGCGCAGTTGCAGCATCTGCGAACGCATCCCTCGGTCGCATCGCGCATGGCCAGCGGTCAGTTGTTCATCCATGGCTGGGTGTACAACATCGAGACCAGCGAGATCAAAGCCTTTGACGCGGACCAGGGACGTTTCCTGCCGCTCGATGGCAGCCATCCGATACCGGTGGCGACGCCCAAAGCGCGCTTCTAACCACTCCTAATCATCCTTGTGTGGTTCTAGCCTTACCGCTATTTGCGCGGTAGGGCCTCGCCATGCCTGAAGAAACTTCGGGAGAGTCGCCATGCGTGCTGCTCAATTAAAAGCTGTTCTGCCACGGGAGCTATTGGCTTCGGTGGTTGTGTTCCTGGTGGCGCTGCCCTTGTGCATGGGCATTGCCATCGCCTCCGGCCTGCCGCCGGCCAAGGGCCTGATTACCGGGATCATCGGTGGTCTGGTCGTGGGTTTTCTGGCTGGCTCGAAGCTGCAAGTCAGCGGCCCGGCCGCCGGGTTGGCGGTGTTGGTCTTCGAACTGGTGCGCCAGCATGGCGTGGCGATGCTCGGGCCGATCCTGCTGCTGGCCGGCCTGCTGCAACTGTTGGCCGGGCGCTTTCGCCTGGGTTGCTGGTTCCGGGTCACTGCGCCTGCGGTGGTGTACGGGATGCTCGCGGGTATCGGCGTGCTGATCGTGTTGTCCCAGGTCCATGTGATGCTGGACGCGGCGCCCAAGCCCTCCGGGCTGGATAACCTCGCGGCGTTCCCGGCGGCAGTGGCCCAGGCCTTGCCGTCCTTCGGCTGGCAGGCCGGCCTGCTCGGTCTGTCGACGATCGCGGTGATGTGGCTGTGGGAAAAGTTTCGCCCCCACAGCCTGCGCTTCGTTCCCGGTGCCTTGCTGGGCGTTGGCCTGGCGACCGTCGCCAGCCTGCTGCGGGCCTTGCAGGTCAAGCGCGTGGAGGTTCCGGAGAACCTGGCCGAAGCCATTGATTGGCTGCGCCCGGCGGACCTGCTGAACCTGGCCGACCCAACGCTGCTGATCGCCGCGTTCGCGGTGGCCTTCATCGCCAGAGCCGAAACCCTGCTGTCGGCGGCCGCCGTGGATCGCATGCACAGGGGTGAACGTGCGGACTTCGACCGGGAACTGTCGGCGCAAGGGATCGGCAACATGCTCTGCGGCCTGCTCGGCGCCCTGCCGATGACTGGTGTGATCGTGCGCAGTTCGGCCAACGTCCAGGCCGGGGCCACCACGCGGATGTCGACGATTTTCCACGGCCTGTGGTTGCTGCTGTTCGTGCTGTTGCTGTCCAGCGTGCTGCAAAGCATTCCGGTGGCGAGCCTGGCCGGCGTGCTGGTCTACACCGGTTTCAAACTGGTGGACCTCAAGGCGTTTCGAAGCCTGGGCCGTTATGGCCGGATGCCGATGTTCACCTACGCCGCCACGGCGCTGGCGATCATCTTCACCGACCTGCTGACCGGTGTGCTGATCGGCTTCGGCCTGACCCTGGTGAAACTGGCCTGGAAAGCGTCGCGCCTAAAAATCAGCCTGATCGACCTGCCTCAGGAAGGCGAGATGGAACTGCGCCTGGTGGGTGCGGCCACCTTCCTCAAGGTGCCGGCGCTGACCCAGGTGCTGGGCACCATCCCAACGGGCGCGACCGTGCACGTGCCGCTCAATAACCTGAGCTACATCGATCACTCGTGCCTGGAGTTGCTGGAAGAATGGGGCCGGGCGAATGCCAGCAAGGGTTCGAAGCTACTGATTGAATCCCGCGGGCTCAAGCGTCGGCTGGAAGGACGGTAGCGGACCACGGTGGGGGTTGGTGCAGCGGCCGGTTAACCATGCCCCTGTGGGAGCGAGCTTGCTCGCGATGGCATAGGGTCAGCCACATCGCAGTTGACTGACACTCCGC